>JBKPNX010000055.1:0-10287 GCA_046732855.1 Pseudomonadota bacterium | reverse complement strand
CTATGACATCGTATAGTTCCTGCCTAGGAAGCGACTCTAAACAGGAATAGACTGCAAGCCCCGAAGATCGGGCGATCTCAGCGGCGCAGGCATTAACCTCGATCCCGACTACCCGTCGCACGTATTGCGTCATCAAGCGCGACATGCCACCATTGCCACATCCAAAGTCTAGAACGCAATCGGTGCTCTTAAGAAAAGGTTTAAAGTACTGGAACTCCAGTAGATGCCCGATCGAAGTCTGATCGTTCTGCCTCATATTGACGTAGCGAGCGCCGGCGATGCCTTTGTAGTGATTGCTCACCTCTAGTTCTCGTCGTTCGGACGTTTCCTCGTTTATCATCGACCTTATCCGTCAGCGCCGCCAATATTCAACGCGGTGGGGAAATCGGCGTTTTGACGAGGATCGATCACCGCAGATATGACCAGGAGGCTTGCCGGGCTGTGGCCGCGGCAAGCCTGCCAGTCCGGCGCTTCATACCGTGGCATTTGCCATCGTCTCCTCTCTCTCGGAGGTTCGGAGAGTGCGGCAGCCCCTCGTCGCGGTCGCCGCCCCCCTCGTGTCCCGTTCGCGGCCGGGAACCATCTTACGCTGCTCCAGATGCACACGGATGCTGACATTACACCTATAAGTTGATAGAGTCGACTAGCACATTGCGCGTCAGGGGATGGCGCCGCCGCGAGCATGAGACCTAGCGTTGCCGTGCTGTTCCATCGAATCGGGCCCTATCATTTGGCGCGGCTGCTAGCGGTCGGTGCTCGTTGCGCCTTCACTGCCATCGAGCTGTCCGCCGTGGATGACACCTACGCCTGGTCACAAGTGAAAGGGGCGCCGAATTTTACCCGCCTGACGCTGTTCGAAGGGGATGCCGATCACCGAACTCGGACCGAAGTCCAAAGAGGCGTGAACGATGCCCTCACGGAGGCTGATCCACAGGTCGTGGCCATTCCCGGCTGGTCCCATGCCGGCGCGCTCTCGGCGCTGCTCTGGTGCCTGCGGAACGCACGTCCCGCGGTGCTGATGTCCGAGAGTGCAATGCGAGACAAAGCGCGGCGCCGCGCTCGCGAAGCCTTCAAACGAAGGGTCGTCCGGCTGTTCGGCAGTGCCTTTGTGGGCGGCGCGCCGCAGTCCGACTATGTCCGTTCCCTGGGGTTCGCGGCGGGCCGCGTCTTCCGCGGCTACGACGCCGTCGACAACCGGCATTTTGCCCGCGGGGCGGAGAGCGTCCGCGCCGACTCTGAGCTCTGGCGCCAGCGCCTGCGGCTGCCGCAGCGCTTCTTCCTCGCCGCCAGCCGTTTCATCGCCAAGAAGAACCTCCCTCGACTGCTCGAAGCCTACGCGGTTTATCGGCGGCGTGCTGGAGCCGACGCCTGGCATCTCGTGCTGTTGGGGGATGGCGAGTTGCGCACCGCGATCGAGCGTCGCATCGCCCGGCCGGATCTGGCGGGCCGCGTCATCTTGCCCGGATTCCAACAGTACGACGAGCTGCCCGCCTACTACGGCCTCGCGAGCGCCTTCATCCACGCCAGCACGACCGAGCAGTGGGGGCTCGTGGTCAACGAGGCGATGGCATCCGGCCTGCCGGTGCTCGTCTCCGAGCGCTGCGGCTGCGCCCCCGATCTGGTCGAAGACGGTGTCAACGGCTTCAGCTTCGATCCCCACGACATCCAGGCGCTGGCCCGCCTGATGCAATGGGTCACCGCAATGTCCGACGAGTGGCGCGCCGCGATGGCCCGGGCCGGCCAGCGGATCATCGCCGGTTGGGGTACGGAGCGCTTTGCCGACGGGCTGATGCAGGCGGTCGAAGCGGCGCTCCGCCGGCCACCGCCTGCCCCGTCGTGGTTCGACTACGCCCTCCTGTGGGCACTCGCACGCCGGCCCCAGTGAAGATCGGCCTGCTCACCGCGCATGCGTCGCGCCGCGCCGCCGGCGTCTGGGTCGGCGTCGCTCACCTGGGCAAGGCGCTTGCCGAGCACGGGCTCGACGTCGAGATCTTCGGCCTCGCCGACGACTGGACGGAAACCGACCGCCCCGGATGGGACGGCCCGCCGCTGCGCCTGCACGGCGTGTTCGGCGGAAGAGCGTTCGGCTATGCGCCACGCCTGGCCCGGTCGCTCCATGCGCGGCGCCTCGCGCTGCTCCACGCGCACGGGCTTTGGATGTATCCATCGCTGGCGAGCTTGCGCTGGAGCCGCGGCGCCCGACGGCCTTACCTGGTCGCCCCGCATGGCATGCTCGACCCCTGGGCGGTGAGCCGGGCGGCCTGGAAGAAACGGCTGGTCGCCTGGTGGTTCGAGAACGCGCATCTCGCCGGTGCCGCCTGCCTGCACGCCCTTACGGAAGCGGAGGCGCGGGCGATCAGGGCGTGCGGCCTCGCCAATCCGATCTGCATCGTCCCGAACGGCGTCGATCCGCCGGAAGACGTCGAGCCTGTCCTACCTGCCTGGGCGGATGCTGCAGGCAGCGATCGGAAGATTCTTCTGTTTCTGGGCCGGCTCCATCCGAAGAAGGGCTTGGACACCCTGCTCGCCGCCTGGCGCGACGTGCGAACGGCCGCGGGCGCGTGCGACTGGATGCTCGTGATCGCCGGCTGGGACGAAGCGGCGCATGGGCAGCGGCTGAGACACATCGCCGATGCGCTTGGACTCGGAGATTCGCTGCGGTTCGTCGGCCCTCAGTTCGACGATGACAAGGCGGCGAGTTTCGCCTCCGCCGATGCGTTCGTGCTGCCCTCGCTGAGCGAAGGTCTGCCGGTTGCCGTGCTCGAGGCGTGGTCCTACGGCCTGCCGGTCTTGATGACCGAAGCCTGCAACCTGCCCGAGGGCTTTGCCGCCGGCGCGGCGCTGCGGATCGGCGCGGATCCTTCCGGCATCGCCGCCGGCCTGCGCAAGCTGTTCGCGCTGTCCGAAGCGGGGCGCCGGGAGATGGGCGCGCGCGGCCGTGCGCTGGTGCGCGAGCGCTTCACCTGGGCGTCGATCGGCCAGCAGATGGCTGCCGTATACCGGTGGGTGCTCGACGGCGGCGCGCCGCCCTCCAGCGTCCTCACCCATTGAGGCTCGCGATGCGCCGGCCGATGCTCTCGGTCATCATCCTGACCCGGGACGAGGAGACCAACCTGCCGCTCGCCCTGAGCAGCCTCGAGGGGTTGAGCTGCGAGATCTTCGTCGTGGACTCGGGCAGCACGGATCGTACTCGCGAGATCGCGCGCGCGGCCGGCTGCCATGTCGTCGAGCACCCGTTCGAAAACTACGCCGTGCAGCGCAACTGGGCGTTCGATCGCCTGCCCATCGCCGGCCCATGGACTCTGTGCCTGGATGCCGACGAGCGGCTGACGCCCGAGCTGGTCGCTGAGATCGAGGCGACCCTGGCGAAGGGGGGCAGCTCATGCGACGGCTACATGCTGCGCAAGCGCACGATCTTCATGGGTCGCTGGCTGCGGCACGGCGGCCAGTATCCCGCCTGGCACCTGCGCCTCTTCCGCTCCCGCCACGGTCGCTGCGAGGACCGCCTCTATGACCAGCATTTCGTCGTCCGGGGCCGCGTCGGTCGCCTCGCCAACGACTACATCGACGTGATTACCAGCGATCTCGGCACGTTCATCGCGCGCCACAACCGCTGGGCGGAGCTGGAAGCGCGCGAGATCCTCGCCGCGCCGGGCCTCGCAGCGCCGCCGCGGGCCACGGTGGCCGCCCAGCTCACCGGCACCGCGATCGAGCGCCGACGCTTCCTCCGTACCCGGGTCTATCTACGCTTTCCGCTCTTCGTCCGGCCATTTCTGTTCTGGTTTTACGGCTACGTCCTGCGTGGCGGCTTCCTGGACGGCGTCGAAGGCCTGATCTTTCACACCCTGCAGCGTTTCTGGTTCCGATTCCTGATCGACGCCAAGATCTGGGAGCTGCAACGCGCTCGGTCGTATCCTACTGCCGCGGTCCCGCACGCCCAAGCTCGCGACTCAGTTCTCGGCGACCGCGATCATTGACTTCGCGAGCGCCGCGCTCCGACCCAGATGCTTGAACCGTACGGCTTTGAGGCCCGCTTGCAGCAGCAGGACGCGGGGCGTGCACTGGGAACCAGTGAGCGAGTCGCCGAGCGCAAGAACGGTACGTCGTCGATCCTTCACCGGGTATCGCGCAGATGAGGTGGAAAGAAGCGGTGATGCATTGCCCGGTCACCCGCTTGATGGACACGCGCACAACCCGGCGACCGCTCTCAATGGGGGCGCCTCCGCATGGCCAGGTCCAGCCGAGTCCGCAAAGGAGCATCTGGTATTTGCCGCGACCGTCAGCCCGCTGGGTTGGTCGATCAGCGTTCATCCCGATCCTGCTGGATCAGCACTTCGCTCCGGACGTCGAGGCGAGGCATGCGACATGAAAGATCAGCGTGAGACGGGATCGGCTTACGCGACGGGTAAGGACGCGCGCGAGCGGCCTACGCGTTCGGGTAATCACGACCTCACGCTCCTCCGCGAGGAGCTGTTCCAACCGCGCCAGCGCGGCGCGCTATTCCCGCACGCTGATCGAGCGCATCTCGGGTTCCCTATGAGGGTCACAGTTCCGAAACGGTGTCACGGAAGTGGTCCGACCAGTGGGCAAGGCTCGCTTCTGACGGCGTCAGTGCCGCACCTTCAGCTCGACGATGCTCTCCGGGACCAGAAGGTCGCCGGCGCGGCAGACCGCCCAGAATGCGTAGTCGGCGTGGTGGATGATCGTGTTCTCGAGCGAGCGCACCAGCAGCTCGCCCTCGCCGGAGTGCGCGGCGGCGCAGTGCGCCACCTCTTCCGGCAGGCCGACGGTAAAGCACACGTGGACCCCGAACGCCGGATGGCGCACCGCGGGCAGGCCGGCGGCGCGCGGCGCGCTCTCCCAGCGCCGCCGGTTGGCGCGATCGAACTCCCACGGCTTGCCGATGTCGTGACAGAGCGCGCCGGCGATCAGGATGTCGCGGTCCACCTCGAGACCCGGAAGCAGCGCGCTCAGCTCGTCGGCGATGCACATCGCGAGGCGCGCCACGCCGCGAATGTGATCGGTCTGGCTGCCCCGCCGGAGCGTGTTGACCCCGGGATTACCCGACGGCTCGATCTCGCCGATCGCAGCGAAGCTGCTCGAGACAAGCGCCAGCGCCCAGGCCTCGACCACCTTGGCGCGCAGCTCCGGATCGCGGATCTCCTCGACCTCCGGTAATTCCGCGCGGACCCGCGCGCGCAGCTCATCCGTGACGGCGCTTGGCTCGAGCATCGTTGCCTCCGTGCCACCTGTGGGGCGCAGATACCTCAGCGCTGCGCCCGAGGTCCATCCCTCGCCGGTGGCGTCGACGGCGCAGCAATCGCTTCGCCGCGCGATCGTCCGCGAGGGCACCCGCTCCTTCAGGGCCGCCAGAACGGTTTGGAAGCCTCGGCGAAGACGTCGGCCCGGGTGAGGCCGATGTCGCGCAGCATGTGATCGCTAAGCGACTGCAGCTGCTGCCGGTCGCGCGACCGCTGCTGCCAGATCAGGAGCAGGTCGACCGCGCGCTGCACGGTGCCGGGCCAGAACGAGCGCCGATGCGCGCGGCGTCCTGCGCCGACGCGCCGCGCCGCCCGTGCGGTTGAGAGCTGGATCGTCGACATTGCTCGGGCTCCTGATGGCTTGCCAGTGATGGCGTTTCAGGAGCGGTCAACCTAACCTCTGCCTCCTGACAGCATGCTGTCAGGAGGCATCGTCCAGGTTGCTGTGTCCTGCGCGAGGGGGGCATGCGTCGCGCCGATCGCCTGTTCGAGATCATCCAGCTCATGCGACGGCAGAAGCTGGTCCGCGCGCGTGACCTCGCGGAGAAGCTCGAGGTATCGGAGCGGACCATCTACCGCGACGTGCGTGACCTGATGGCCAGCCGGGTGCCGATTGAGGGCGAGGCGGGCGTCGGCTACGCCCTGCGCCAGGGTTTCGACCTGCCGCCCCTGATGTTCGACGAGCATGAGATCGAGGCGCTGATGCTCGGCGCCCGGATCGTCGAGTCATGGACCGATGCCAAGCTGGCCGAAGCGGCCGGCAATGTGATCGCCAAGGTCGAGGCCGTGGTTCCCGACCGGCTGCGCCAGCACATGGCGGACACCGCGCTGCTCGCGCCCGCGCGTCATTCCGCCGCGCCGATCGCGGTCGATCCGAGCGAGCTGCGCCGGGCGCTCCGGCGCCGGCTCAAGGTGCATTTCTGTTATCACGACGGTGAGGAGCGACAGAGCGCGCGCACGGTGCGGCCGCTCGCACTGTCGTTTTATGGCCCGGTCTGGTTGCTCGCGGCGTGGTGCGAGCTGCGCCAGGACTTCCGCTCGTTCCGGCTCGACCGCATCTCAGAGCTCGACGTGCTGGACGAGCGGTTCCCGCCCGAGCGCGGCAAGACGCTCCAGGATTTTCTCAAGCGGAACGACAACTGAGGGGAGCCCTGCGGCGACTTGGGGGCCGCCATCGTGTGGGGAGCGGCCTCATGGGTGGCGGGTTCAGCCGCGGCGATCCTCGCACCGCATCGTCACCGCCGCTGGATGGCAGCCACCGCCCCGCGCTCCCTCACAGCTTGCCGATCAGCACCCCGCACAGGCCGACGACCGCGACCAGCAGCGCCGCGAGGAAGCCGTTCATCCAAAAGGTCAGGCGATTGATGGCGCGCATCAGCTCCGTGCGCGTGGTCGCGATTTCCGCCCGCAGACTACCGGTCTCCGCCGTCAGCTCCTGGCGGACTGCGCCGATCTGCTCGGCCAGCTCCTTGCGGACTGCGCCGATCTGCTCGGCCAGCTCCCGGCGGACTGCGCCGATCTGCTCGGCCAGCTCCCGGCGGACTGCGCCGATCTGCTCGGCCAGCTCCCGGCGGACTGCGCCGATCTGCTCGGTCAGCTCCTGGCGGACTGCGCCGATCTGCTCGGTCAGCTCCTTGCGGACAAGAGCGATCTGTTCGCCGACGTAATCCCGCGTAGCGACCTTTTCGATCACCTCGCCCTGGATCACCTCCACCACGCCGGCCGCCTGCTGATGGGTGAACCCGACCTCCTCGAGGCGGCGGATCGCATGGGCAGCGTTCATTCTGTCGTGTTCCCCATGAGCCCTGAAGTCGAATTATCACGTATCCCGCCGCTCTTATGCAAGCGGCGCCACCCGCGGAGGGCTGACGCGGGCGGGGCCGCTGGAGGCTGCACGGCCCGGCTTCATGCAGCGGGGCAAGGGGCGACATCTGTCGACCGGCTGGTCGGCGTCACTGCCCCTACCCCGCGCACCTTTGCTCCGCTCGGGGCATGCCGGCGGAGCTGCCGCGCTCGACGATGACGGGGGTGCGCAGTCGTGGGCACTGCCACCGCTCGGTGGCAGGCACGGATTCCCACGGTCACATGGACCATGGCGGCGTTCACCATGCGTGCTCTTGGTTAATCCAGCATTAACTGCGATACGGAACCCGGCCGCCGGTTGGTCCCGCGTCCGGGCCATTGCCGGCAGGTAGTCATCCCCAGGGAGGCGCATCATGATCTTCGACCACCGCACCTACACCGTGAAGCCGGGCACCATTGCTAGGCAGCTCGAGCTGTACGACAAGCACGGCCGGGAGCCCCAGGAGCGCCATCTCGGCAAGCCGGTGTTCTACGGCCTGACCGAGACCGGCGAACTCAACACCTATGTCCACATCTGGGCGTACGAGAACGCCGCGGATCGCGAGCAGCGGCGCGCCGCCATGCAGGCCGATCCCGAGTGGCAGGCGTTCCTCAAGATGAGCGCGGAAGCCGGCAATCTGCTGCGCCAGGAAAACCGGATCATGACGCCCGCGCCGTTCTTCCAACTGCGGCGCTGATCTCCGATATGGGGTGAGACCCGGGCCGGCTTGCCCTACCTCATTCCTCGTTTCGGCAAGACCGGGTCGGTCTGATCGTCCCTGCGCCGGCCCTCTCGACGGCCGTCGGGGCAGTTGGACCGCGCGGGCGCCGAGGCCGCCTTCTGGCAAGGCTCGGGTTCATTCGGCAGCCAAAGGGTGGCGGGCTCGTGCAGGGTGTGGCCCGCGTGCGGACAACTCGGGGAGAGCGTATTCAAGTCGGGGCTCGGGTTCGTTCGGCTCTGGACGATGGGCAAGCGACCGCGGCGGCGCCGCCGGGCGCATCGGGGGCTCCGGCAGGGCGAGATCGCTGGCGACCTCGCGCTCAGGCCGCATCGCCGCCTGCTCGGCCTGGAGCGCCTTCAGCGTCTTCAGCGCGCGCCAGAACTCGGCCATCGCCGCGCCGCGGTAGCGCAGCAATGTCTCGAACGAGCGGGTGCCGTTGCCGTCGCGAATGAGAGCAAGCCCGAGCCAGCCGTCCGCGATGCTCCTGGAACAGCTCGGTTTCGATCCGGTCCGCCCGCGCGAGGCGCCACGCCGCGACCGCGACGCGCCGCGCGAGCACGGCCTGCAACGCCCCGACCGGGGCGAGCTCCTCGAGGAGCGCGGCCTCGAGATCGGCGAACTCGGCGCCGTCCTCCTCCGGCAGCACGAGATGCTGCTGCGCGTGCAGGCCGTGCTTCAGCGCATTCTGCGCCGCGCGCGCCTTGCCTTCTTCGGTCTTCGGCCCGCGCGACCTGGCGCCATTCTGTCAGCGTGGGAATCCGTCGCCGCGCTAAAAAACGAGAGCGGTCGGGCAAGGGCGGCCGGAGCGTCTGGTTGCAGGATGCCGGGACCCGCTCGCAGGGGAACCCTGGCGTCATACCCCCCGCCCTTCGGCGAACTTCGACCTCGAGCGCCGCGAACTCGGCGACATCCTCGTCCGGCAGCACCACGAATGTCTGCGCGCGCATGCCGTGCCTGAGCGCGTTTTGCGCCGAGCGCCTTGCCCTCTGGCGTCGTCGGCCCGCGCGATTTCGCGCCGTTCAGGCGGCTGGTCTCGGCGCGGGCATCGGTGGCAGGACCGGCCGCGCGGAGCCAAGCACGCCCAGCGGAGGTGCGAGCGCGGTAGCGGCAGGCGGTGCGGCCGCACTGCACAGCCGCCTTGGCATGGTCTGTCTAAGCTCCGGGACCATTCGTCAGGCACAAGCGTGGACACGGGACCACCTCGGCGTCCGTGGAGGCAGCCGCTGGGGTTGGCCCAAACAAAAGCGGCCTCTGGGAGGATCAATTCAACCGAGAAGCAACCCCTCGGCGACCCTGTCTTCAGACATTGCTCAGGACTGATGAGGCGGAGACCACTCCCGCCTAGGGGCAGCCTTACTCGGGCGGGCTGGGCGGGGCTGCCTGGCCTGCCTCATCGCGAGGCTGGGTTGCGTGGGGCACCGGCTGTACATCACGGGGTGGGGCCGGGCCGGCCGCGGGTGCCAGGGTCGCCTCATCGCGGGGCTGGCCAGCGCGGGGCACCGCCTCATCGCGGGGGTGGGGCGCGCTGGGCGGGGGTGCTAGGGTCGCCTCATCGCGAGGCTGGGCTGCGACGACCGCCTCCCGGCCGCCCTGCTGAGTGCAAGCGATCAGGGCTAGAGCAAAGCCGAACACTACCAATCTAGGGATTGTCACCCCATCCGCCAGCGGGGCGCCGGCCAGCTTAACTTGATTCCGAACTGTTGGAGACATGATATCATCTCCCCCCGGTCGACAGATCCGGGTTCAGGGTAAGAACTGTGTCACGGCCGTCACCGTGACGCGTGGCGTTCAGAAGTTGCTGATATCTACAACCAAAAACATCACCTCCTTTCGTGCGCCCTGACAGGGCGTTCGTTTTGCTAGTTTTTACTGGGTTCAGCGACACGAGAACTTGCTCACCTCCATCGCGACAAGGCGAAAGACATCCCACGGAGGTGGGGCGGCGTGTTCGGCTCTGCTTGGCTTCAAGCTGCAGCTAGGAGAAGCTGCACTGGCTGTAAGGGCTTCTTGTGTCCTTTGGACCAAGCCTACTGTCGATTTCTCTGTTCTCTTTGGATGCTAATCTACACTCCCCAAAAGTACTTATTTTATTAATTTTATGTTGCATTCGCGATAAGTCAATTGTTTTTCGAAACGACGCCGAAAGATTTTACGAAACCACCAGTTTCTCAAGACACAGGCGATGAGCCTTCTGGTCGGGTGTACGCGATCAGTCATTCGCCATCCCAAGGAGGTCGGCGCGACGAGCCCGATCGGGTCCGCACTGTGTTGTGGCCTCCAGCCGCGCAACACGGTTCCGAAAGTCGTCAACTGACGGCAGCTCTGGGTCTTGGCCGTGTGAAAACGGGCGATCGCAGGGAACTAGGCGTCGTCCGGCGAGATGATAGAGCCGAGTCGGGCGCGCTGTAGCGGAGGCGGCGGATTTGGGGCGGTGGGGGCGGTGACCACCCTGGTGGGTGTCA
>JBKPNX010000054.1:0-10558 GCA_046732855.1 Pseudomonadota bacterium | reverse complement strand
GACAAGATCGGCTATGCCGTCAGCCCGAGCGGGCATTCCGAGATGGCGGCCGGCATCATGTTGGCGGTGTCCCCGAACAGCAAGAACAAGGACGCCACCTACCTCTACATCCAATGGCTGCACAGCCAGCAGGAGAGCCTGAAGAACGTGATGCGGCCCTTGGGCCTGCGCGACCCGTTTCGCATTTCGCACTATGAGAGCCCGGAGTTCCAGGCGCTGTGGCCGACCGCGAAGGACTACCTCGCAACCCACAAGCACGCGGTCGAGACCGGTTACGCCGATCTCGCGATCCTCGAGACCTACAAGTATTGGGATGCGGCGGGCCGCGAGGTGAGTGCCGCGATCGGCGGTAAGGATCCGAAGCAGGCGCTCGACGATCTCGCGGCCCAGTGGGATCAGCTCACGGAGCAGATCGGCGTCGACCGGCAGCGCGAGGCGTACACCGCCTGGGCGGCCACGCCCGCGGCGTACCGCGCGCAATAGGCGGCCGTCTGCGGTAGCGCAGGTGCGGCCTCGACACTTGCCGCCGAGCCCGGCGCGAGCATGCCTGCGGCGGCTCGGGCCGGGCGATTGCGGTTGTCGGGCCAGCGCCGAGCGTCGCGCCGGAGGGGCGTGATCAGTCATGGCGACGCGGGCGGCGGCGGTCCCCGCGGCGGCGCCGATGACCCGAACCGCCGGCGCCGTCGGCACCGGCGGTTTCAAATACCTGCTGATCGCGCCGGCCGTCTTCATCCTGCTCGCGTTCGGCCTCTTTCCGTTCCTCTACTCGGTGGTCGTCAGCTTCCAGAAGCTGAGCCTGCTCGACCAGTACACCGATTTTCAGGGTCTGTTGAACTACCGCCGCCTGCTCCAGGACCAGCGCCTGTGGAACGCGGTGCTGCACACCGCCGCGATCACGGCGGTGGCGCTGCCGGCGCAGCTCCTGCTCGGGCTCCTGCTGGCGCATCACTTCCTCGACGAGCGGCCGATGAAGCGCATCTTCGTCGCGCTGCTGATCATCCCGTCGGTGATCTCGCCGATGGTCGCGGGCAGCATGTGGCGGCTGATGTTCGACGATCGCTACGGCCCGATCAATCAGATGATCGGCTGGGTCCTGGGCGGACACGTGTCGATCTTGTGGACCATCCAGGCGGCCTGGGCCTATCCCGCGATCATCATCTGCGACCTCTGGGAGTGGACGCCGTTCATGTTCATCATCCTGCTCGCGGCATTGGCAAACGTCGACCGCGAGCAGCTCGACGCCGCCGCGATCGACGGCGCGAACACGTGGCAGATGTTCCGCTACGTCAGCCTGCCGGCGATCTGGCCGGTGATGATGATCGCGCTCTTGATCCGCGGGCTCGACCTGATCCGGCTGTTCGACATCGTCTGGCAGCTCACCCGCGGCGGGCCGGGCAACGCCACCGAGACGATCTCGATCTACATGTTCGTCCGCGGCTTTCAGGAATTCGAGACCAGCTACACGGGCGCGATGGTCGTCATCCTGATCCTGCTGTTCACCGCCGTACTGGTCGCCGCGCTCAGGCGCATGGAGATCGCCCGATGAGGACCCTGCGCAGCGCCGGCTGGTATCTGACCTCGAGCCTGATCACGATCGTCTTCCTGTTCCCGGTCTACTGGATGTTCGCGGTCTCGCTGAAGACGCCGCGGGAGATCTTCAAGTTTCCGCCGGCCTGGTACCCCGCGACCCCGCAGCTGCAGAATTTCCTCGTCCTGTTTCGCGACGGCGACGTCTGGTCGGTCTGGAACAGCCTCGTGATCGCCTCGATCAGCACGCTGATCGCCATGCTGCTCGGCACGCTCTGCGCCTACAGCATCGTGCGCTTCCGCACCGGCGGCGAGAACCTCGCGGTCTGGATTCTCTCGCAGCGCATGCTGCCGCCGATCGCGGTGGTGTTTCCGATCTTCCTGCTCTACGCCAAGGTCGGCTGGGCCGACACCTACCACGGCCTGATCCTGCTCTACACCGCGTTCGCGCTGCCGTATGTGATCTGGATGATGCGCGGCTACCTGCAGGAGATCCCGGTCGAGCTCGAGGAATCGGCGCTGGTCGACGGCTGCTCGCGCTGGGCGGTGCTGCGCCACGTGGTCGTCCCGGTCGCGCGCAGCGGCCTGTTCGCCACCGCCGTGTTCGCGTTCATCTTTTCCTGGAACGAGTTCCTGTTCGCGCTCGTCCTGACCCGGACCCAGGTGCTCACCTACCCGGTCCAGATCAGCCAGTACTTCGGCTCGCAGTCGACCTTCTGGGCCAAGATATCGGCCATGTCGGTGCTCGGCACGCTGCCGGTGTTCTTCGCCGTCGCGGCATTCCAGCGCTATCTGGTGCGCGGCATCTCGCTCGGTGCGGTAAAGGGCTGATGCTCTCCGGGAGGCCCACAATGATCGATCGCGCGATCAAGCTGTTCGGCACCGACGACCCGGTGCCCGAGCAGCGGCGCCTGGTTGCCGGCCCCATCACGGCGACCCTCGAGGACGGGCAGCTGCGCTGGATCAAGCTCGGCGACACGGAGGTCATCCGCGCGATCGCTTTCCTGATCCGCGACCGCAACTGGAGCACCTGTCCGCCCGCGATCAGCAATCTGCGCATCGACGAAAGCAGCGGCGGCTTCGTCGTGAGCTTCGAGGCGCTGACGCGCACCGCCGATGGCGACCTGCCCTGGCACGCCGAGTTTCGCGGCACGCCCGACGGCACGATCCGCTGCGAAGCCGTCGCGAGGCTAGAGCGGGATTTCCTCACCTGCCGGACCGGCTTCGTCATCCTGCACCCACTCGCGGGGGTGGCCGGCCGGCCGATGGAGATCGAGCACGTCGACGGTACGGTCGAGTCCACCGAGGCGCCGCAGCTGATCGACCCGGCTCAGCCTTTTCTCGACGTCCGCGCGATGACTCACGAGCCGATGCCGAGTGTGCGCGCAACGCTGCGCATGGAGGGCGATACCTGGGAGACCGAGGATCACCGCAACTGGTCGGACGCGTCGTTCAAGACCTACTCCCGCCCGCTCGCGCTGCCCTGGCCGTACACCATCCCGGGCGGCACCGAGGTCCGCCATACCGTCACCTTGAGCTTCGCGGGCCGGCTGCCGGACGCGCCGGCGAGCGAGGGCGGATCGGTCACGGTCACGCTGGGCCGGGAGGCCGGGACGATGCCGCTTCTTGGCCTGAGCGTGCTGCCGGAGGACGCCGAGCTCGCGCTCTCGGTCGCCGATGTCGTCAAGCAGGCTGCGCCCGCGCATCTCAACTGCCGGATCGACCTGCGCGAGGCCGAATGGGAGAAAGCTCTGCCGCGCTACCGGGACCTCGCGCAGCGCCTCGGCGCCGAGGTGGTGCTCGAGATCGTCATTCCCGGCACGGAGAGCCCGTCCGCCGAGATGGCACACGCCGCCGCCGCGGCAAAGGCCGCGGATCTGCGTCCCGCAGCGGTCGTCGTGACCCCGGCTGCGGACCTCAAGTCCTACCCGCCGGGCACGCCGCTGCCGCAGGGCGTGCCCGCCTGGCAGGAGATCATCGATGCGACCCGGGCGGCGTTCCCCGGCGTGCGGGTCGGCGGCGGCATGCTGTCCAACTTCACCGAGCTCAACCGCAAGCGGCCGCCCGCAGAGCTGCTCGACTTCGTCACGCACGCCACCTCGACCCTGATCCACGCCTGCGATGACCGCACGGTCATGGAGAACGTCGAGACGATCGGGCACATCATCCGCTCGACCCAGGCCTTCACCGGCAATACCGCCTATCGGATTGGCCCCGCCCACATCGGCAACAGTTTCAACCCCTACGGCGCGGACTGCACGCCGAATCCCGCCAATCGGCGGATCACCATGGCCCGGATCGAGCCGCGCCACCGCGGCCTGTTCGGCGCCGCCTGGCATCTCGGCTACTTCAGCGAGGTCGCGCGCGGGGGCGTCGAGGCGGCGACCATGGCCTCGCCCGCGGGCGAATTCGGCATCGCCTACGCCCGGCTGCCACATGCCCAGCCCGGGCTCGACGACATCGGCGGCGCGAAGGTCTATCCGGTGTTCCACGTCGTCCGTGGCCTCGCCAGCGCGGCCGGCAAACGCCGGATCGAGGCCGACTCGAGCGATCCTGGCCGGCTGCGCGCTCTTGCCTGGCGCGACGATGGCCGGACACAGCTCTGGCTCGCCAACCTGCGCGAGGAGCCGCTCGAGGTCGAACTCGATGGCGTGCCGCCGGGCGCGGCTCGCCTGTGGGTGTTGGACGAGGACAGCTTCGAGGCGGCGATCACCGATCCGACGTTCGGCGAGCGCAGCCAGCCGTTTGCCGGCAATCGCCTCGGGCTCCGACCGTTTGCGGTCGCGCGGCTGAGCTTCGGAGAATGAGCCGATGACGCGGGCACCGAACGCAGGGCTGATCGGCGCACGCGACGCGCGGGCGCGGCTCTCGACGCCATGTCTCCTCCTCGAGGCCGATGCCTTCCAGCACAATCTCGCGGCGATGATGGAGCTGGCGCGGCGCTACGGCCGCCAGGTGCGGCCGCACGTGAAGGCGCACAAGTGCACGGCCATCGGGCGCCGCCAGCTCGAGGTCGGCGCGGTCGGCCTGTGCTGCGCCACCGTGCGCGAGGCCGAGGTGATGGCCGAAGCCGGGCTTACGGGCATTCTGGTCACTTCGCCCGTGATCGCGCCGGCGATGATCGAACGGCTGGCCCGCGCTCACGACCGCGTCGGCGGCCTCGCCGTGGTGGTGGACGGCGATACGGGCGTCGAGGCGCTGGGTGCGGGCGTCAAGCCCGGGCGGCCGTTCGGCGTGGTGATCGAGATCGACGTCGGCCAGGGCCGCACCGGCGTCACCCGTCCCGAGGACGCGGTCCGGCTGGCGCGCCGGATCGACGGGCTGCCCCAGCTCCGCTACCGCGGCGTCCAGGCCTACTACGGCCATCTCCAGCACGTGCCCGCCTACGCCGAGCGCAAGGCCAAGGCGGCCGAGCAGTGGGCTCGGCTACGCCCGTTCCTGGACGCTCTGAGCGCCGCCGGGTTGCCGCCGGAGATCGTCACCGGCGGCGGCACCGGCACGCATCTGCTCGACCTCGAGGACGGGCCGTTCACCGAGATTCAGCCGGGCTCGTACCTGTTCATGGACAAGCAGTACGGCGCGATCGAGCTGGCGCCCGGCGCCGCTGCGCCGTTCCAAACTTCGCTCACCGTCGCCGCGCGGGTGATCAGCGCCAACCAGCCGAACCTCGTGGTGCTGGATGCGGGCTTCAAGGCGATGGCGACCGATGCCGGGCCGGCCCTGCTCGCAAGCGGCGCGTCTGCGGATGCAGTCTACCAGTTCATGGGCGACGAGCACGGCGGCCTGCGCTTTGGCGGGGGCTCCGCGCGGCCAGCGGTCGGTGACCTCGTGACCCTCGTCGCGCCGCACTGCGATCCGACGGTCAACCTCCACGACTGGTTTCACGTCATGCAGGACGGGCGTCTGCTCGATATCTGGCCGATCGACGCGCGCGGCTATTAGGCGACTGTTATGAAGTTGAACCCGTATCGGCACAAACCCCAATTCGCACGTGCACGAAAAATTACAACCCAGGAGCGAGGTCAATCTGATCACGCGCCTGGTAAGCTGGGTCCGGTCTGGCAGGGCTGGGGCGGGGCGGTCCCGTCGGTGACGATCCTCTTTGAAAGCGCGACATGACCCAAGCCACGCAAGCTACCTTCACGGTGCGAACCATCGCGGTTGAGCATATCAAGATTTCGTCAGAGCGGTCGTTCGCGGAGGTCCGCCGAAGGCTCGAAGGCACGCTACCAAAGCTCGATGCAAGCATTGCCGAGGCGCTGCGCAGCGGTGATCAGAAGCGCAGGAGGGATTACGAAGAGACTGGGCCAAAGCTGTCGATTTTCGAGCAGCGTGATCACGGCGCCCTGTTGCAAATTTTTGGCAGCAAAAGCAATGCGCTTCAATATGAGATCGGCAATCCCCTGACCGCCTCAAAAATGACCCGCTATCAGCTTTCCGCTGCTCTCTATGCGCCGCTCCGGGTGGTTCTGTTTGAGGACGAGCAAGGCAAGGGCGTTTTTGAGTATGACAAACCGTCTTCCTTCTTTGGCCAGTACGGCGATGAGCGCGTGACGGAAGTGGGACGCTATCTCGACATCGCCCTCGAAGCTGCTTTGCGCGAAGCTGCTGAGTAGTGTGCAAAGCGGAGCTCGGACGATCTGCCATCGTATACTGTCGGCACTACCAAGCGGAGGATGGGAAGCTGCCGGCCGCGCCGCCGCCATGTCGAACGGAAAGATCAGATGGTGGTGAACGCCCAAAATCGTCACCGACGCGGAGCGCGTCAGCCGAGCGAAGCGCGCGAGCTCACCTGACGCAGGAGACTGCTATGGTTTTCGAGACGCTCAAAGTGCGCAGGGAAGGCGGCGTTCTCTTTGCGTCCATTGCGGCCCCGCCAATGAACCTGCTGGGGCCCGCCTTGGTCCGCGATCTGGTTTCCCTGATTCAGCAAGCCGAGGCTGACGACACCGTCAAGGCGCTCGTGTTCAAGAGCGCCGACCCCGACTATTTCATTGCCCATGTCGACGTGACCCAGATCAAGGAGTACCGGGCAGAGGCGGCAAAGCTGACCGGCGAGGCGTCGATTGGCCTGATGTTTCGCCATCTGAGCGCAAGCCGCCTTGTCACCATCGCGCAGATCGAGGGTCGCGTTCGCGCCGCCGGCAGCGAGTTCGTGCTGGCGTGCGACATGCGCTTTGCCGCCCGAGAGTCGGCGATTTTCAGCCAGCCAGAGGCGGCGACGGGTGTTACGCCCGGCGCGGGCGGCATCCAACACCTGACGCGCCTCATGGGTCGCGCCCGCGCGCTCGAGGTCATGTTGAGCGCGGGGGATTACGATGCGGAGCTGGCCGAACGCTACGGCTGGATCAATCGAGCGTTGCCGGCCGATGCGCTCAACGATTTCGTCGGTCGCTCGCTCATCGGATCGCCGGTTTCCCCGCCGCCGGTCTCGTCGCGGTCAAGGATCGAGTAAATACGATCGCCCTCGCGCCGGTGGCGGATTTCCGCCGCGATTCCGATCTCTTCGGCGAGGGTGCGCAAACCGCCGCGGCCCAAAGCCGATTCCAAGCTGCGTTTAAGCGCGGCTTCCAGACCCGAGACGCGGAATTGGACCTGGCCGGCTTACTGGGCGAGTTGGCTGGCGATTGATCGAAAGCACGACTATCATGTCCAGAAAGTGGTCGCCGACCATGACCACATCGCCGTCGCCAATCTGGCGCTCAAGGCGTACGAGCGTGCACGCAAACTCAAGCGCTGGTCATGCTCAAAGGCGGGCACTTCGATCTCTATCTGGGGCAATTCAAGATGAAGACGATCGTGTTGGGCGGCGGCGTGATCGGCACCACGACCGCCTACTATCTCGCCAAGCTCGGCCATGAGGTCGACCTGATCGAGCGCCGCGGGGGCGCGGCACTGGAGACCAGCTTCGGCAATGGCGGGGTGCTCCATACCAGCGAGGCCGAGCCGTGGTCGCGCCCCGGCATGCCGGCCAACATCTGGAGATGGCTGGGCAAGGAAGATGCGCCCATGTTGTTGCGCTATAGCGCACTGCCCGGGATGTGGCGCTGGGGGCTCGCGTTCGTCCGCAACTGCACGCCCGAGCGCTATCGCCGCCACACCCAGATCAATCTGCGCCTGTCATTCTACACCTTGAAGTGCATCGAGGAGATTCGGGCGGAGGCCGGGATCGAATACGACCTGATGCAAAAAGGCACCCTCAAGATCTACACGAGGGCCGAGGCGCTCGCGCAAAACCGGACCGAATGCGACGCGATGCGCCCGCACGGTATGGTCTTCGAGGTCGCCGACCCGGAGCGCTGCGTCGCGATCGAGCCGGCGCTCGCGCCGATCCGGGACAGCTTGGTCGGCGGCCTGTTCTTCCCGCCCGACGAGCATGGCGACTGTCACAAGTTCACGACCGCGCTTGGGCAATACTGCGAGGCCAAGCTCGGCGTGCGCCGCCACTACGGCACCGAGATCAAGGCGCTGCGCCGGAACGGCGCCGGAATCGAGGCGGTCGAGACGTCCAAGGGCGCGATGACCGCTGACGCCTACGTCGCGGCGCTGGGCAGCTTCACGCCGCTGTTGCTCGGCCCGCTCGGCATCCGGCTCGCGATCTACCCGGCCAAGGGCGTCAGCGTGACCGTACCGGCGGCGGGTTGGCCGGACGGACCCAAGGTGCCGATCATCGACGACACGCGGCTGTTCGGCCTGATCCGCCTCGGCGACCGCTATCGCTGCTCGGGTTCGGTCGAGATCGGCGGCTACGATGCGACCCCGAACCGGGCGCGCTGCCAGGCGATCGTCGACAATGTGATCGGCGTGTTCCCCGAGTTTGCCCGATGCTACGACCCCAAGACCGCGTTTTTCTGGGGCGGGTTGCGGCCGATGGCGCCCTCGGGCAATCCCTATCTCGGCCCGACGCCGATCCGGAATCTGTTCGTGAACGCCGGCCATGGTCATCTGGGCTGGACCATGTCCTGCGGTTCGAGTCGAGCGGTCGCCGACATGGTCGCCGGCAAGACGCCCGGGATCGACATGAACGGGCTGACCTTGGCGACGCATGGCTGAGCGGCGAGGTGAGAAGCGTCGCGTGAGCGCAACCAGGCGCGTCCACTACGGGGCCGCCCCGGGCGGTTTTCCGATCTCGCGCGCGGTGCGCGCCGGCGATTTCGTGATCACCTCCGCCTTCGGCGACCACGCGTTCCGGCCCGAGGACGTGGTCTATGACCAGGACGGCGTCGTGATCGCGGACGGCAGCGACGTGCGCCAGCGCAGCTTCGCCGAAGAGGTTCGCGGCACGATCCGCACGGTCGAGGAGGCGCTCGGCCTGGCCGGCTGCACGCTCACGGACGTAGTCGATGTCCAGGTATGGCTGCGCGATGCGCGCGACTTCGCCGAGTTCAATCGCATCTACGCAGAGTACTTCCAGACAAACCAGCCGGTGCGCTCGGTGTTTCGGGTCGACTTCATGTTCGACTGTCGCATCGAACTCAAGGCGGTCGCCTACAAGCCGGCCTGAGCCGCGCAGGCGTCTCCCCCTGCCCCGCGCTCGTGCCTGCTCGGGGATCGCCCGGGCGCCATGCTCCGTGCGGCGACACAAGGCAGTCCCGCCGTTCCCGTCAAGACCAGATCAGGCGACAGGTGACCGGCGCTGCGGCGATCGCCAGCTATGGGTTCTTATGATCGCTGCAAGCGCCTGCTCGCGCAGCGCTCCGATGTGCGGCGCAGCCCGCGCTGGAGATGGGCGCGAACGGCGCCGTAGCCTCTCAGGCAGCCGTCGTCTTACCCGGCGACGCTCAGCGTCAACGATTGTGTTCCTCCTGCTGGTGCATTTGGTCGGCCTCGTGCGTTGGCGAATCGAGCACGCCGCCGCCCGTGTCGTTGGGCTCGGGCGTGATGTCGCTGCAGCCGGCCACGGCGAACCCCGCCACGACACTCGCCAGCAGCACGCCGCAGCACACCCGCCGAAATCTCGCGCTATCGCCCTCCATCGAGCTTCTCCTTTCGCCGGCCTCCGGTCCTCGGCGCGGACTGATGCCGCACCTTCAAAGTGGCAGGCCACAGGGTATCGCCATCCGGCAGCACGCCGGCGATGTCAAGTGCGGGCGTAGCCGTCCGCGGTCGATGCAGCACGGTAGTGTGTCCTCTTTGCCCGTCGCCCTCGTTCCGTCCGCCAGTCATGCGGCGTGACCGGGACTGCGCCGAACGATCGCTCGTGGACCGGCGGGGGCTGCCCGATGCCATCCATTCCAGGAGACAGATGGACTTCGTAGCGTGAGTGCGCGGCCAGGAATGCCGACGGCCGCGGCAGCGTCTCAAGACCGCCGCGGCGGCTGGCGCTTGTTGATCAACCAGGTTGCGGAGCAGAGCGCGTCGGGCCCTATGCGACTGACCGTGCAAGCGAGGTGTACCCCAGGCGGGGCGCACACGTGTGCAACCGGTTTCTCAAGAAACAGTCGGGAGAGAGCTGCACCTAGTGGGTCGAGGCCCCGGCGAAACCGCTACGGCAGAAGTTTCAGGCGCTGCAGGAGGATTTCCTCGAAGGCTGCGCCAATGCGCGCGCCGGATCGGACATGGCCGAGGAGGCCAGCGGCTCGCGGCGCGTCAGGCGAGCGGCCGAGTGACCGGATTGGGCAGCGTCTCCCAGTTCTCGCCTACCGCCACGATGCAGCTCCAGCCATCGGGACGGGTGACGACGATGGTCCAGCTGGTGCCGTCGTTGGACGCGAACACCTCGACCAGGTGGCCGTTGGCCTGCACGCCGACGGCGCTCGGCGCCTCGGAGTACTTCTGATTCAGCATCGCGGCGAGAGCGGCATGGCTGTGGCAGGCGGGCGCCAGCGCCATCTGCGGCGGCGGCTGCGCCAACGCCGACCACGTCAGGCCGGACGCTCCCACAAGCATTGCGGTGGTCAGATGCCACACACGACGCATTGCGCCTTACTCCTTCCTCGCTCCAGAGCGGGTCGCCGCCGGTGCCGGGCGCACTCCCGGATGGCTGCGATTTTCCTGTGAAAACGGAGATTGCGGCGCGCGCGTTCCCGAA
>JBKPNX010000053.1:0-6843 GCA_046732855.1 Pseudomonadota bacterium | reverse complement strand
CGCTGCTCGATGGCGTGATGCCGGCCCGGCGCACCATGGTCGTGTCCATGTAGGTCGCGGGGTGCAGGGCATTGGCGGTGACGCCGGTGCCATGGAGTTCGCCGGCGAGATCAACCGTGAACATGATCTGCGCCAGCTTACTCTGGCAATAGGCGCGCGTGCCGCTGTAGCCGCGTGTTAGCATAATGTCGGTGAAATCGATCGGCTGCTGCCCGGCGGACGCCACATTGATGATCCGGGCCGGCGCGCTCTGCTTGATCAGCGGCAGCAGGAGACGGGTTAGTTGGAACCCGGCGAGATAGTTGACGGCAAAGCGCAGCTCGTGCCCGTCGGCGCTCGTCTGCCGGGGCGCGCCCGAGCCGCCGGTACCGATGCCGGCATTGTTGATCAGGATGTCGAGCCGATCGGTCCTTTGTTGGACAGCCTCAGCAAGACCGCGCACCTCGGCCAGGGCGGAGAAATCCCCCGCCAGGAATTCCGCCGTGCCACCGGCTTCCTTGATCTCGGCGACGAGGCGCTCGCCTCTCTCTCGGTTGCGGCCATGCACCAGAACGCGCGCACCGGCTTCGCCAAGCCGCTTCGCAACCACGCGACCGACGCCGTCCGTAGATCCGGTGATCAGCGCGGTCTTGCCGTCCAGTCTTGTCATGCCGGAGCTCCACAGCTCATCCCGGTGTCCAACATGGCGCGATGAGGAGGCCGCAGCCAGTTCTGCCCATTCCCGCAGGGTGTACCGCCAAGAAGCCCGTTCACCGATCCGGCTCCGACCTTCGGGCATTCGCAACGAAGCGCCGCGATCAGGATCCTCTTCGTCTACTCCTGTCGCACCGGCCGGCCGCCCAGGGCCTCGTGCTCGGCTTCAAAAGCGTCCGGTTTGCGATCGCATTGCGGACGCTCCCTCGTCCGCTCCAACAGGCAGCCGATGGCCCATAGCAGTCGTTGCAGATTTCTCGGAGGAACGTACTCCTGTCGCAGAACGTTGATGAGATCGAGTGACAAAGCCGGCGCTCAAAACCTATACGGAAGGGCTGCAGCACGAGCTGCGCAACACCGCGGGCTGTCCCGTCAGCGCGCATCTCCTGGTGCCAGGCAGGACCACGACCGGCAAGCGTGAGCACAAGCCGGGCGCCTGGCTGCCTGACCAGGTCATCGACGTTTTCCTGACCGCGCTGGAGCGCGGCGATTTCTAGATCATCTGTCCGGACGAGGAGACGAGTGCCGACATGGACCGCAAACGCATTCTCTGGTCGGCGCGCGACATTACCGAGAACCGGCCGCCGCTGTCGCGATGGTATCCCGATTACGCCGAGGCTTTCTTGGCGTTCTCTGACTAGCCCGCGGCCCGGGGCGATCGCCGCACACACCGATCCGGCACCGAACGTCGGCGCGGGACCAACTGACCGAAATCTACACTTCCGCTGGTCGCACAACTCGGTTCGCCGTGAGAATTCGGCGCGGATCAGGTGGGAGATCTCAATGGCGAGCTAAAGACCCAAGTTGGATGGTCGGACGTCAGCTTTGGGTCTTGGTCGTGTAAAAACGTTCTTCCGAGAGCGGCGCGGCATGATTGTCGGGGATTGACGACCGGAGAACTACGATTGTTGAACCGGAGGAGCGGAGCCCGAGCGTGGTGCGCCGTCCTGGGCTGTCTGACGCCGAGGATGCGTGTGATGGCGGCGCGACCTCAGGCCCTGATCGCGGCGATCAGCGACCTGCTGCCCACGATGTTGATGACGCGGGTGAGATTGTAGGCGAGGACGTGCAGCGCCATCTCGCCGCGACCCGCGGCAGCGTTTTCATCAACAAGTGGATCGCTCCCATGCGCGCCTTGATCGTCACGAAGGGGTGCTCGACCGTCTCGCGCCGCTGGCGCATCACCTTCGGGTCCTCGTCGAGCCGACGCTGCACGCCTTCGAGAACATGCTCATGCTCCCAGCGCGTGATCCTGCGCTGTTTGGCTGGCGTGCACTGGCGCTTGGTCGGGCAGCTCGGGCAGGCGGTGGTCCAATAGCGACGTAGCGTCAGACCGTTTCGACGTTCGTGTGGTGGTACTTCGAAGTCTTGCCGGCCGGGCAGCGATAGACATCCGCCGCCGGCTGGTAGACGAAGTCTTGTTTGCCGAAGCGTCCTTCGGCTTTGGCACCGGACGTCATCGGTTGGGCAGCGTCACCGTGATCCCCGCGTGCTCGCAGGCCAGAATCTCCTCACTGTTAAGTAGCCACGATCGGCGATGGCATCGAGCCGCTCCGTCCGGAGCGCGCCCTTGGCTGCCTTCGCCTGGTGGCAAGCTGCGCGCGATCCGAACCGATATCGGTGACCTCGTGCGCGACGATCAAATGGTGCGCGGCCTCAACCGCGACCTGCACGTTGTAGCCCACGACGCCGGAGCCGCGGCCCGCTCGTCGCCATCGAGCGCGCATCGGGATCGGTCAGCGAGACCTGCTGATCGGGGCTCTCGAGCATCCGCGCCTCGATCGCTGCCAGGCGGCGCATCTCGTCCCCGAGCTTCGCGATCTTCTCCCTCAGCCGGGTGGTCTTGGTCGCGAGCGCATCTGAGGGCTCCTGCCGGTCGGCGGTGTCGAGCTGCTGCAGGTAGCGCGCGACGCTCGCCTCGATCTGGGCCCGCCGCCGCGCCATCTTGGCGCGCGTGAAGTTGCGGTCGCGGTTGTTCAGCGCCTTGAACTTGCTGCCATCGATCGCAATGCTGGCGGTGGCCAAGAGGCCCATCGCGCGGAACGGCCCGACGAAGCGTGTGCAGACCTGGCGGATGGCGCGGCCATTGTCCGTGCGGAAGTCGGCGATGGTCTTGTGATCGGGGACGAGCCGCCCGATCAGCCACATCACCTGGACGTTGGGTCCGGCCTCCCGCTCCAGCCGTCGGCTCGACTGCACCCGGTTCAAGTAGCCGTAGATGTAGAGCTTGAGCAGGACCGCGGGATGATAGGCCGGCCGGCCTGTCGCCTCGGGCACGACACCATCGAACCCGAGCTCACCCAGGTCGATCGCCTCCACCAAGGCGTCGATCACACGGACGGGGTTGTCCTCGTCGATCCAGTCATCCAGGCACTCGGGAAACAGCGTCGTCTGATTGCGATCCGATCCTTCAACAAAACGCCCCATCCGATTCCCCCGCAGCCGTCGAGGAATCCTACCGTCGGCTGCGTTTTTACACAGCCAGGGTCAGGTACTGCCTTCCAGACCACCTGGCCGCCATGTCTGCTGCTAAGGGTGAAGCCGCCTAAACCGCGCGAAAGCGGAAATCGACGACCCCTGACGACCGGAATCCGCCCTTTAGCGGACGTGGCCCATAACTGGCTGGGACGGCTGGGTATATAGCCAGGAGCTGACCTGGATGCTGCTCCTCAAATTCGAGCGGCACTCAGGGAGCAGGGCGGCGGGATTCCGGTTGAACCGCGCCCGTCAGGTGGCTGGCGTCTCCGGACGTAGCGCGGGGCATCTGCTCACCCGGCGCAGCTCGGCGACGTGTTCCAGCAGCCTGTCCGCGAGATAGCCTATCTGATCCTCGCGATCCTCGAGCCAAGCATCCTTGATCATGGAAGCGCACGTTTGCAGATCGTCGACGATCACGTGCAACGCATCGATGTCCAGTGGGTCGTCCTTCATCGGAGCTCTCCACTGCGTAGCCGCGCGACGGATCCGACCAGCCGCATGTATGCAACGCTTTTGCCCCGCCAGCGGAGGACATCTGCGTCCATTGGAGGCGGCGCCGGCATGTTTGTTACGCGTCCAATCGAATAACGATCTTGAGCCCTCCGGTCCTAAGTGCGCGACATTTAGGGTTTTGTCGGTAATGTACTTTGTCGATTGGGTAAAGTCGCCTTCGCGTATGTCTTGGGAAGATGGGATGCGACGCGCCTTCGAACCAGCTGGTAACACTCACGCGAGGGGTGCTCCATCTTGCGGGTCTCATCAGCTCCGCGGTGAGTATCCCTCGAGCCTGACACAGAACCTCGTACGTCACCCCGGCCGCGCGCCCGCTCGCACCCGAGCCCCATCTCCTGCCATCAACCCGAAGGACTCCCCTCATGATGGAGGATGCCAGGGGAGCAGGTCAAGGCCATAACGCGCAATCCGAGACCGTGCGTCGCATTTCGCCAATGCCCCACCGCTTTGGTGGCGCTGCTATCACAGGTAGACGCCATTACTACAGTGCATCATTGTATATCATGCCGGTAGAATAAGTGGACGACCAGGTCAAAAAATTTTTGCTAAAAATCGCCCCAATTTGGGGATATCTTGGCGCCTCCAATTGAGGTGGAAAGCACAGGCGTATACGCGAGTCGAGTTCGCGCCGAGCCGCTGTCCGTGAGCTGGCGCATAGATGGCTTTGCTGCGGGGAGACGCACAGGAAAAGGAGTAGGAGCTTAGAGAGTCTGACGTAAGAAGAAGAGTAGAGAGTGGCGCATCCGAGAAGCCGGAGATAACCGGTATCGAATGCGCTTAGTCATTCACAAGTAGTCAGAAGCGCTAAGCTTGTGGCTAGCGGTGGGAGCGCCGGTTCATGAACGTACTGAAAGATACGAACGAAGAAGATTGCGAGCCAAGCCGCTGGAGAAACGGGACACCTGGGGAGAACAACGCACCCCGGGAGGACGCGGCAGTCGGGGGTCAGGTTCAGGATCTTGGAGCGTTTCAAGCGCTGATCTATCTCGATCCGCGGCCCATGGTGAAATGCGCCTAGTATGTTCCCCGAACCTGCCGAAGAGGCCGAGCTGTTGCACCGTGCTGCCCGCTTTGAGCAGCATGCCGGTTTTTATGGTGTGCCCGCGACGGCGCTCGATCAGGCCTTCACTTGGCTCGGCGGCGCCTACCGCCTGAGCGGGTGCGCGGCTCGGCGCTGCAAATTCCCGTTCACGGCCGAGCGCGTCAGCGACGGCAAGCTGGTCAAGTTCCCATCCAAAGTTGTACGCGCGGCGTTTCTGGTCAAACCGAAAGACTGGACGTCGAGCGCCTCATCACCGCCCTGACCGCAAGCGCAAAATCCGCCTGACGCCCTGGAGGGACAGCCATGAGCGGCACTGGACCCCGCGACGATTCGAGCCTGATGTCTACTTCAAGTGTGCCAATCGGCGGCTCGCCGGACAACCTAACTGGCATCGTTGACCTGGAAATCGACCAACTCGAAGTACGCCACGATTATGGGCTCAACGCCGTCGCGATCGAGATTGTCAGCCCGAAGGGCGACGGCGTACGCCTATGGCTCGACCTCGGCATGGCGCTCGATCTGGTGCTCAGGATCGTCGCGAGCTGCATGCGGCTGCGCCGGTTGACCCCGTAGGCATAGCGGCACCACGCCGTAACCTTCTCCCAGGCTGACCAGGGGCTGGCCGCGAGGTCGTCTGTGGAATAGCGCGCGTGCTTGCGGCAACGTCGGTTCGGGCACACGCTGCCGTGAGGCAGATCTTCGCCTCGGGCTGGATCAGCTCGGCACACCACGAGCAGGACGTGCGGCGACGGGACGGGACCAGGTTCACCCGACTTCGGAGGCGGGAACGGCGCCGCGAGCGTTGATCCGGCTGTCGCGAGGAATTTCGATAAGTGGGCGCTGGTGAAGGACCGCTTCGGGTCACGACTGGCCTATCGACGGCAGCGAGCGGCACGTCCGCTCTTCCTTCTGTAGCGGTCGAACGTCCGGTCTGAGCCGGACATTCCGGTCGTGCGAGGTTGGACGCTGAAGGGTAGACACTAGTCGGAAGCTTGGCGGTTCAGGGCTTCCGTTTGAGCAAATCATCGATCCGAATCATGCCGCCGTCGACTTCGAGGGACAGCGCGTCCAAAGAGCGGGCGTGTTTGACCCGATCAGCGGACTCAGTGTCCCCGGCAATGGTCGTCGCGGGCCCGCCAATGCCGAGTTCGGCGGCGTCGGCCTCGAGCACGGGCTGCCTGGGCGCGTGCGCGTTGAGGATGGGGCGGACGGCGAGCGGGTCAATCTGACGGTTGGCGACCAGGACCTCGTAATGGAGATGCGGCCCAGTGGCGCGGCCGGTGCTCCCGGTCCGACCGATGATATCGCCCTGGCGCACCCGGCGGCCGGGGCGCATACCCGGGGCGTAACTCTGGAGATGGGCGTACACGGTGCTGACCATACGTCCGTGGTCGACGCGCAGATACCGGCCGTACGCGCCCGAGCGATCGATCTCAACCACCACGCCATTGCCAGCGGCGCGCACCGGCGTGCCGCGCGGCGCGGCCCAGTCAATCCCCCGATGCATCTGCCTTCGCTTGAGGATGGGATTGTAACGTGGCCCGTAGCCAGAACTCAGACGCCCGCTGTCGACCGGCTTGAGCAGCAACGTCTCGGAGGCCGGGATCGACGGCGCTGGGCGGTCGGCAGAGACCGCCTCACCCGGGTTCCACGCGCAACCGGCACAGAGAACGAACAGACCGCAGAGTGCGCGCACCGCTGCGATGCTGTTACGTGAGCGATCTCCGTACTGGGCTAAATTCCTCCATCGGCCGCTGCTGGCGGCGATCTGCTCTGGCATTGAGGGCGTTTCCCCGATACTTCGAATTTGAACCCCACCTGATTGGTGAAACGCAACTGATCAGCACCTGGGCGGCGCATCAACCCGTGTCGAACGCCAGCGGCATCGGTTGGTTCCAGCGCCCTTGAACACGGCTTCGCGCAGCAGACCATTCTCCGCCATCGTGCTGTAGGCAACCTCAGCCTCAAGCGCGGGCTCCAGCCAGGTCGCTTTCGGCTTCTTGACCGGCTCGGAGATCGACATGATGCATCCCGTTAGCAACCAGATTAAGGCTCGGTGAGCGCCGCCGCTTTGTGTGGCCGCAGTGGCAGTCCATCGCTGCTCTCGATGCTTGGCT
>JBKPNX010000052.1:0-47095 GCA_046732855.1 Pseudomonadota bacterium | reverse complement strand
GATTTGAAGGTCGTGATCGCCATCCAATAGAACGGGAACAACAGCACGACGATGAACGCGATCAGCGGCGTGTAGACCGTCAACAGGCGACGCGGCAGGGAGCTCCACTGGATGACGCCGACGCGCTCCTTGAGCGCATCGGCGGGCGCGCCGCGTTCCGCGGTGAGGTCAGTCATTGCCTTCTCCCTGCTGCCACTTGCGCCGCGCCAGCGCGAAGTAGCTGAAGCACGTCGCGAACACCAGGAACGGGATCATGGCCACGGCGATCGCCGCCCCTTCCCCGAGCTGCCCGCCCGGGATCGCGCGCTGGAACGCGAGCGTCGCCATCAGGTGGGTCGAGTTGACCGGGCCGCCGCGGGTGATCGCGTAGACCAGCTGGAAGTCGGTGAACGTGAACAGGACCGAAAAGGTCAGCACCACGGCGAGGATCGGCATCAACATCGGCAAAGTGATGTGCCAGAACCGCTGCCAGGCATTGGAGCCGTCGATCATGGCGGCCTCGTACAGGCTGGGCGAGATCGTCTGCAGCCCGGCGAGCAGGCAGATCGCGACGAACGGAATGCCGCGCCAGATGTTAGCCGCGATCAGCGATGCCCGCGCATGGTTCGGCACCCCGAGGAAATCGATGTAGTGGTCGATCAGTCCCAGCCTCTGCAGCGAGTAGCTGATGATCGAGAACTGCGGGTCGTAGATCCACCAGAATGCGATCGCCGACAGCACCGTCGGCACGATCCAGGGCACCAGGATGATCGAGCGGAGGAACGCCTTGAACGGCAGCTGGTGATTGAGCAGAAGCGCCAGCCACAGGCCCAGCGCAAACTTGCCGATGGTCGCGAAAAACGTGTAGATGATGGTAAATTCCACCGCCGTCCAGAACACCTGATCGCGGAACAGCGATTCATAATTCTCCCATCCGATGAAGAAACCGGGGCGGCCGATCCGCGTGTCGGTGAAGCCGAGCCACACGCCCAGTCCGAGCGGATAGGTCAGGAAGACCAGCAGCAGGCCGGCCGCGGGCAGCATGAACAAGAAGACGAGGAAGCGGCGATTGTCGAACAGGCGCAGGATGGCGTTCTGCTGCACCCGCCGATAGGTCGTCTCGGCTACCGTTGCCACGTTCCGCCCTCCTGACCGTTATCGGCTCATCAAGTCGGCGCCGACTGATCATCAACGACCGCGCCACGGCGGCCGGCCGCGGCTCGACCGCCCCGTAATCGTCAGCTTCGTAATACGATCTGACCTTCCTCGAGAAGGTCGCAGCCTGCTTCACGACATCCTGCCCAAACTCAGCCCCCGCCGCAACCAGAGAGGCTCGGGCCGGGCGTCGGGGGACCGCTCAAAAATGCAAAGCGCCCGGGCCGCTTCGCCCCGGTCCGGGCGCCTGGAGCAAGTCAGGCCCGGTAGTAGCGCTCGGCGCGGCGCTGCGCCTCGGCCGCTGCCTCCTGCGGGGTGGCGTCGCCCGAGCACACGCTCGCGAACATGTTGACCACCACGTAATCGGCGAGCACGGCCGCCGACGCGTAGCCCGGCTTCCCCTTCCAGAAATACGGCTTCATGTTCCGGGGAATGTCCCGGAACGGGGTCAGCTTCGGGTCCGAGGTCCAGAACGGAAGGGCATCGTAGGCCTGCAGGGTGTGCTGCCAGTAGCCGATGCACGCCTCCTGCCAGGGAACGTACTGCTCCTGCTCGAACATGTGCAGGAGGTAGGCCTTGGCCGCTTCCGGATACTCGGTGTGGCCGAAGATCATCGGGCTGACGATCAGCGCCGTTTCGGTCGGCTTGCCGACCGGGCCGGCCGGCGGGCGCGCATGGTACAGGTCCTCGGCGATCGCCCGTACGGCCGGATCGTCGGAGTTCTTGGCGACATAGTAAACCGAGATGCCGTTGTGCGTGAGCCCGATGTCGCCCGCGAGAAACGCCTTGTTGTTGTTGGGATCGAGCCAGGACAAGGTGCCCGGGATGAAGGTCGCATAAAGCTCCTTGGCGTACTCGAGCGCCTTAATCGTGTTCGGGTTGTCGACGATGACCTGATTGTCCTCGTCGACCAGCGCGGAATCGTGTCCCCAGAGGATCCAGTGCCAGGTGTTGCCGTCGCCGACGGCGTTGCCGAGCGCGAGACCCGCCGGATGGCCTTTGGCGTGCATTCCCTTGCAGACCTCGAGCAAGCCGCCCAGGTCGGCCGGGATCGCATCGAAGCCCGCCTCGTTCAGCCACGACTTGCGATACACGATGCAACCGCCCCCGGCGCCGATCGGCATGGAGATCCAGCGCCCGTCTTCGGTCTGGCCATAGCCCGCGGGCCCCTCGAACCAGCCGCCGTACTTCTCGCCGAGATAATTCGCGATCTCGGTCAGATCGACCAGCTTGTCCGGGAACTGCTGGGCATCGTCGAGCCACGAGAACACAATGTCGGGCCCGCTGCCGATGTTCGCCGCCACCGCCGTCTTCGGCCGCAGATCTTCCCACGCTTCCCAGTCGATCGTGACGGCGACTCCGGTCTTCTGCGTGAATTTATCGGTGTTCGCTTTGAACACCTGCTCGTCGCCCGCCACGAACTTGCTCGGCCGCACCACGCGCAGGCTCGCGCCGTCCTCGATGCTGAGCTGCGGCGGCGAAACATCCTTGACCGCGAAGTTCTGCGCTGCGGTCCAGCGCGGCCGCAGCAAGGCGGCCCCCGCCACCGCCCCGGCGCCGAGCTGAAGCGTGTCACGCCGTGTGAACTTGCTCATGTCGTCGCTCTCCCCTCTCGGCCACGGTCCGTGGCGCGCGACCCTGTTGACTGATTTAGCCCGTTCGTCTCCCGAGCTTCGGCACCATCGTGCCGCAAGCAGGTACGCATCGCAACCCGCGAACATGCCAGCGCGCAGCGGCTCGGGAGCGCGCCTGCCACGCTGGCGCACCGAAGCTCGACGGAGCGCCGTCGAGCGATTTGGCCGCGGCAAAGCTCAAAAAGCATACGCTCCGCGCAGGCCCTCCAATCGCCCACGTTGTGTTCCAACATGGTTGGCGCACTCACGAGTGGCGCGGCGCAAAAGCTGGACCGCGCGCCAACGACGCCTTACACTCAGGACAACGGCTGAATGCCGTCTATAGATCCAGCCACGTGAATAGCGTGGTTGATCCATGGGTGGCTTCAACAGGGAGGCACCAAATGAAGAAGACCGACTCAACCACGCCAGGGACTCCGAGCAACAGCACCTTGACCCGGCGCAAGTTCGTCGAGACCACCGCCGTGGCTGGCGGCGCGCTTCTCGCTGCCCCGTTCCTCGGCGGCAGGGCCCCTGCGTACGCGCAGGCGCGCAAACTGCATTATCTGCAGTGGACCAGCTTCGTCACGGCCGCCGATGCCGAGGTCGACCGGCAGGCCGAAGAGTTCAAGAAGGCCACCGGGATCGATATTACGGTTGAGAAGATCAACCAGAACGACATGGCGGCGCGGATCACCGCGGCGGTCGAGAGCCGCAGCGGCGCCGACGTGATTCAGATGAACGCCAACCAACCGCACCTGTTCGCCAACGGCCTCGCCGATCACAACGCTCTCATGCAGGAGTTACTGGGCGATAAGGCGTACAAGTGGGCCAGCGGCGCCGCCACCGTGGATGGCATCGCCCGCGGCGTACCCGCGTTCAACATCGGCAATGCCATCGTCTACCGCAAGGACGTGTTCGAGGAACTCGGCCTGAAGGTGCCCAACACCTGGGACGAGTACCTCGAGGTCGGCCGGACCCTGAAGAACAACAACCTGCCGGTCGGTCAGACGCTCGGTCACACCTTCGGCGACGCGCCGACTTTCTGCTATCCGCTGCTGTGGAGCTTCGGGGGCCAGGAAGTCAACGAAGACGGCAAAACCGTGGTGGTCGATTCCGAAGGCACGCACAAGGCGTTGGCCTTCATGAAGGAGTTCTGGGAGGCGGCCTGTGATCCGGGCGGCTTTGCCTGGGATGACACGAGCAACAACCGCGCCTTCTTGGGCCAGACCATCGGCGCCACGCTGAACGGCGCCAGCATCTATTTCGTCGCGCGAAACAAGCCGGATGACTATCCGGGTTTTGCCGACAAGCTCGACCACTTTCTCAATCCGGAGGGGCCATCGGGGCGCTTCCATTTCGTCGGGCCGCGCGCGCTCAGCATCATGGACTATTCGCCGAACAAGGAGGCGGCCGCCGAATACATCCGCTGGACGCTGAAGGACGACAACTTCAGCGAGTTCATGTCGGTGAACAAGGGTTACGTCCAGGGGGTGACGCCGAAGTGGGAGAATCACCCGGTCTGGAAGTCCGATCCGGCGATTGCGATCTACGCGACCAATCCGCGCTATGGACGCAGCGCCGGCTACGCGGGTCCCTGGAACCGGCAATCGGGCGAAGCTCAGGAGAAGTACATCATCGTCGACATGTTCGCGCGCGCCGCGCGCGGCGAGGACCCCAAGGAGATCGCCGCCTGGGGGCAGAAGGAGCTCGAGAACGTCTACGGCGCGTGACGCCTGGTCGAGGTGATGCGCAGCCCGCGGCGAGCCGAGGCCACACCGATGGCCATTCGCCTCGTCGCCGCGGGTTGCCCCGGGGCCGACTGTTATGGATGAGGTTCATTGAGAACGACCATCCGCGCAGACGCTCACGCTGAGGCGGCCAGGATTAGGCAGGACCGCGCCGCCGCGGCTCCGGTCCGCGCGCAAATGGGCCCGATCGCCACACTGCTCGAGGACGAGAGGATTCTCGGCTTCGTGCTGCTGACGCCGGCATTGCTGCTGATCCTGGTCTTCATCGCCTACCCGTTCGTGCTCGGCATATGGATGTCGTTGACCAACAAGCTGGTCGGCACTCCCGGCACTTTCGTCGGCTTGGCCAATTACGGCACGCTGCTGAAGAGCGATATCTTTCGCACGGCCGCCTGGAACACCGTGTTCTTCACGTTCATGGCGACGGTGTTCAAGGCGGCGCTCGGGATGTGGCTTGCCATTCTGCTCAATCGCAAGTTTCGTCTCGCGCGGGTCACCCGGGCGGCGGTGCTGCTGCCGTTCATCGTGCCTACGGTGCTGAGCACGCTCGCTTGGCTGTGGATGTTCGACGCCACCTTCAGCGTGTTCAACTGGGTCCTGCGCTGGTTGTGGCAAATGAAGATCAGCCCCTTCGGCATCGTCCTCAAGGAGAACTGGGGCTATTTCAGCGGGCCGCTGTGGCTGGGCGATCCCGGTTGGGCGATGTTCTCGGTGATCCTGGTCAATGTCTGGCGCGGCCTGCCGTTCTTCGCGATCTCGTTCTTGGCCGGCCTGCAGACCATTCCGCAGGAGCTGTACGACGCCGCGGACATCGACGGCGCGACCGGCTGGCGCAAGTTCTGGCACGTGACCTTGCCCATGATCAAACCGGTCGCGATCGTGGTGGTCGTGTTCTCGGTCGTGGTCACCTTCGCCGACTTCCAGCTGGTGTACATCCTGACGCGCGGCGGCCCGAACAACGCCACCCACCTGCTGGCCACGCTCGCCTACCAGCTCGGCATGACCTCGGGCAACATCGGTCAAGGCGCGGCGGTGGCCCTATTCATGCTGCCGATCCTGGCCACGGTGATCGTGTTCCAGCTCTGGTATCTGCGCCGCCAGGGCGTGCGCTGAGCGAGCAGGTCACGGATTGCCGGGAGCTGCCTCATGGGCTCGACAGTCGGCGAGACTTACTTCAGGAGGCTGGTGGTATTTTACATTCCGCTCTTTTTCTTCGTGTTCGCGATGCTGTTCCCGTTCTTGTGGATGCTGATCACCTCGATCAAACCTGATCCGGAACTCTACAATCCGCGCCTCTCGCCATTTCTGGTGCGCCAGCCGACCCTGTCCCATTGGACCAAGTTGTTCAACGACACCCTGTTCGTCCGCTGGGCGATCAACACCTTCTGGGTCGCGTGCGCGTCGACCGCGATCTCGCTGTTCGCCGGGGTGCTTGCGGGCTACGCCCTGGCCCGGCTGATTTTCCCGGGCTCGACGGTCTTCGGCATTTCCATCTTCGTCACGTATCTGGTTCCGCCCACGCTGTTGTTCATCCCGCTCACCGGGGTCATCTCGTGGATGCATTTGCAGGACACGACCTGGTCGCTGATCTTCACCTACCCGACCTTCCTGGTGCCGTTCTGCACCTGGCTGCTGATGGGCTACTTCCAGACCATCCCCAAGGAGCTCGAGGAGTGCGCCCGGATCGACGGCGCGACACGCATCCAGGCGATGGTCTTCATCATTCTGCCGCTCGCCATTCCCGGCATACTCTCGGCCGGGATCTTCGCCTTCACGCTATCGTGGAACGAGTTTTTGTACGCGCTCGTGTTCATCTCCTCGCCGGTGAACAAGACCATCCCGGTCGGGGTGACCAGCGAATTGATCAAAGGCGACGTGTTCTTCTGGGGCTCGCTGATGGCCGGGGCGCTCCTCGGCTCGGTGCCGGTGGCGTTCGCGTACTCCTTCTTCGTCGAACATTACGTGTCGGGGATGACCGGCGCGGTCAAAGGCTGAGCCGGCCGACCGGATCGCCTCGACGGCGTTGGGCCAATCGGATCCCGGCGCCCGGAAACCGGTAAGGGAGAGCCGCGTGGGCAGGACGACGGTCGACGTCGATGGCGACCGCTTTCTGATCAATGGCGGTGTCACCTACCCGGGACGCTGGTTCCGCGGCCATCGCATCGACGGGCTGCTGCTCAACGCCCGCATGGTCCAGGGCGTGTTCGACGACCTGAACTCCGCGACCCGGGCGACGTTCGCCTATCCCGACGGCCCGTTCGATGCCGAGCGCAATACCAGCGAATTCGTCGCCGCGATGCCCAGCTGGCGCAGCGCGGGGCTGCTCGCCTTCACCGTCAATTTCCAGGGCGGCAGCCCCCAGGGCTACTCGAGCGAACAGCCCTGGCACAACTCTGCCTTCGAGGCCGATGGACGCCTGCGGCCCGACTACGCCGCGCGCATGGCGCGTATCATCGACCGCGCCGACGAGCTCGGGATGGTCGTGATCCTCGGCTACTTCTATTTCGGCCAGGACCAGCGCTTGTCCGACGAGGCCGCGGTCGTGGCCGCGACGGAGAACGCCACGGCGTGGGTCACCGCGCGTAGCCATACCAACGTGATCGTCGAGATCGCCAACGAGATCGACGTGCCGCTCTACACGCACGAGATCCTGCAACCGGAGCGCTGCCACGAGCTGATCTCGATCGTCCAGCGCGTCTCGGCGGGTCGCGTCGCCAATCGGGCTGGGCGGCTGCTGGTCGGCACCAGCTATCGTGGCGGCTCGATTCCCCAGGCGAGTGTGACCGATGTGGCGGATGTCCTGTTCCTTCACGGTAATCATGTCGACGACCCGGACGAGATCCGCTCGATGGTGCGGAAGACTCGCGGTGCACCCTATTATCGGGGCCAGCCGGTCGTGTTTAACGAGGACGACCATTTCGATTTCGACCGGCCGGACAACAACTTCATGGCCGCGGTCTCCGAGGGCGCCAGCTGGGGGCTGTTCGATTACAGGCTGCCCGAGGAGAGCCCGGAATGCGGCTTTCAGAGCGTGCCGGTGGACTGGCGCATTAACGCGCCGCGCAAGCGGGCCTTCTTCAATCTCGTGGCCCAGATGACCGGGAGCCCGGCGCGGTTTTGAGTCGGCGAAGACGCTCCTCGTCCGATCGCCCGGCCGGTTCGATGCCGATGCCAAATGTGCCGCCGAGCCGGGAACGGCCGCGCGGCTGCACGCGTCGGCCGGCGATCACCGCGTCGAACGCAGACCTCGCGATCCCCCTTGCTACTTGTTGCCTTGCAGTCCGGCCTCCTCGAGCGCGGCCTGATTGACGCAGTTGCGCAGGCGGCCGGCGAGCAGGAAGTCGCGCACGGTTTCGGCCGATTTCCGGCGCAGATCGGCACGGCCCGCCGACGAAAACCAGGCGACGTGCGGGGTCAGCAGCAGCCGTCCATCGAGGCCCGGCTCGCGACGACGGAACGCCTGGAGCAGGGGGTGTTCGGGGTCCGGCGGCTCGCCCGGCAGCACGTCGAGAGCCGCACCGCCCAGTTGGCCATCGCGCAAGGCTGCCTCGAGCGCGCCTAGATCGACCAGCCCGCCGCGCGCCGTGTTGATCAGGAGGGCGCCCGGCTTGATCGCGCGCAGCGCCGGCTCGTCGATCATGTTGCGGTTCTGGTCGGTCAGCGGACAGTGCAGGCTGACCACGTCTGATGTGGCAAGCAGGGCTTCCAGGCTGTCGCACCGCCGGTAGCCGTGCGCGAGCTCCGCGCCGTCCGGCAGGTAGGGATCGTAGAAGCAGATCTCCATGTCCAGGGCCCGCGCGCGGCGGCTCGTCGCCGTACCGATGCGGCCGAGGCCGACGATGCCGAAGGTGCCGCCGCGCAGCCGGCGCACCAACGGCGCGCCGGACCAATGCCACCCGGCATGCGGATCGGCCAGGAGCCGCGCGTGATACGAGACCAGCCCGCGCGCGAGCGCCAGGGTCAAGGCGATCGCGTGATCGGCCACTTCGGTGGTGCCGTAGTCCGGCACGTTGCACACCGGGATGCCGCGCGCGGCGCACGCGGCGAGGTCGATATGGTCGTAACCGACGCCGGCGCGCACCAGGATCCGGCAGCTGTCCAGGCGCTCGATCAGGTTCCGGTCGACCGGCACGCCATAGTAGACGATCAGCGCATCGGCGTGGGCCCAGTCCTCGCCGGCGATGCGCTCGGCGAGCAGTTCGTGATGCACCGCCACGTCGGCGAGATTGCCGAGCACCTCGCGCTCGATGTCGCCGTCGTCCTCGAACTGGGCATCGGGCATCAGTACCAGCATGGCTCGATCCACCGTCTCCTTTTGAAGCGCGGCGAGCCTAGCAGGGACGGCCCGCGCGTCCACCCCCGGCATGCGCCTGACCTACCGCGCGTCTTGCGGCGGCGCGGCGTTCGCCTAGCATGGGCGGCGACCGCGTGGGTGACAGGAGGCGACCATGGCCGGACGGCTGAGCGGCAAGCGCGCATTGGTCACGGCGGCGGCGCAAGGGATCGGCCGGGCCACGGCGATCGCGATGGCGCGCGAGGGCGCGCTGGTCCTGGCCACTGACGTCAACGCCGCCCTGCTGGTCGATCTCGAGGCCCAAGAGGGCGTGAGCACCGCGCGTCTGGACGTCACCCACGCCGCCGAGATCGCCCGGCTCGCGAAGGAGCAGAGCCCGTTCGACGCCCTGGTCAACGTCGCAGGCTTCGTCCACCATGGGTCGATTCTGGAGTGCGCAGAGGGGGATTACGACTTTTCCATGAACCTGAACGTGAAGTCCATGTACCGCATGATCCAGGCGTTTTTGCCGGCGATGCTGGATCAGGGCGGCGGCAGCGTCGTCAACGTCGCCTCGGTCTGCTCGAGCCTCAAAGGGCTGCCCAACCGGTTCATTTACGGCACCAGCAAGGCCGCCGTGATCGGCCTGACCAAATCGGTCGCCGCTGACTATGTGCGCCGCGGCGTGCGCTGCAACGCGATCGCGCCCGGCACGATCCAGAGTCCCTCGCTGGACGAGCGCATCGCCGCCTTCGACGACCCGGAGGCGGCGCGCCGCGACTTCATCGCCCGACAGCCGATGGGCCGGCTCGGCACGGCCGAGGAAATCGCCGCGATCGCGATTTATCTGGCGAGCGAGGAGAGCGCGTACACCACGGGCCAGGTGTTCGTCGTCGACGGCGGCATCACGATCTGAGCGCCCCGCGATGGACTCCGAACTGTACCTGGCCTTTCTTCTGGCCACGACCGTGCTGATCCTGATCCCGGGGCCCAACGTCACCCTGCTGGTCGCCAACAGCCTCGCGCACGGGCCCCGGCGCGCGCTGGTCACGCTCGCCGGCACCAGCACGGCGATCGCGCTGCAGCTCACGGCGGTGGCGGTCGGCATGAGCTCGCTGATGGTCGTGCTCGCGGCGTGGTTCGAGTGGCTGCGCTGGGCCGGCGTGGCGTATCTGCTCTGGCTGGGCATCCAGCAGTGGCGGGCGGCGCCGCTGGCGCTGGATGATCTCGACGGCCGTGCGGCCGGCGCGAGCGCTCTGTTCTGGCAGGGCCTCCTGGTCTCGGCGACCAACCCGAAGATTCTGTTCTTCTACGCCGCGTTCTTCCCGCAGTTCGTCGAGGCGGGCAGCCCGCCCGGGCCGCAGCTCGCACTGCTCGGCGTCACCTTCCTGGTCATCGCCACCCTCCTCGACGGCGCATACGCCGTCCTCGCCGGCCGGCTGCGCCCGTGGCTGCGCTCGCGTCGCCGGGCCCGGCTGCGCAATCGGCTGACCGGTTCGTGTCTGATCGTGGCCGCGCTCGGCCTCGCGCTCGCCCGACGGCAGTGAACCTGCCCCGGCGGCGCGCCGGCGGTCGATGCGCGGGATGGCTGCTGAGCGGCGGCGACGGCTGGCGCAGTCTCGGATCTCCCGCAGATGCCGGCCGTTGCGCGGGTCGTGGTCGGGCGCTCTTCAATCTGTGGTAGCGCACCCGACGTTCGGCTAAGCTGCACGGCGAGCGGGCTTGTCGGGCCAGGCCGGCGAGCCAGATGAACGGGCAGCCCGGCGACGAAGAGCAGCGATGGCGAATGATGCAAGCGCACACGCCCGTCTGACGCGCGAGGCGTGTGCGGCTCTGGACGCGGCCGATCCGCTGGCGGCCTGGCGGGAACGCTTCGTCCTGCCCGAGGGGACAATCTATCTCGATGGCAACTCGCTCGGGCCGCTGCCCAAGGCGACCGAGGGGCTGATCCAGGACGTGGTGCGCCGGCAGTGGGGCGAGGATCTGATCACCAGCTGGAACCGGCACGGCTGGGTCGACCTGCCGCAGCGCCTCGGCGCGAAGATCGCGCGCCTGATCGGAGCGAAGGCGCACGAGGTGATCGTCGCGGATTCGACCTCGGTCAATCTGTTCAAGCTGCTCGCCACTTCGCTCCACCTGCGCCATGGCCGTCACCTCGTCGTTTCCGAGCAGACCAACTTCCCGACCGATCTGTACGTCGCGCAGGGCCTGCGGGATCTGCTCGGCGAGCGCATGGAACTGCGCCTGGTGGCGAGTGAGGAGATCGAGGCGGCGCTGGACGATGCCCCGGCCCTGCTCATACTCAGCCACGTGGACTATCGCACGGGGCGCATGCACGACATGACGCGGCTCACGCGAGCCGCCCACGAGGCAGGCGCGCTCGCCTTGTGGGATCTCGCCCACAGCGCCGGCGCCGTGCCGGTCGACCTCGCTGCGGCCGACGTCGATCTGGCGGTCGGGTGTGGCTACAAGTATCTGAACGGCGGCCCCGGCGCGCCCGCGTTCCTGTTCGCCGCCGAGCGCTGGCACGAGCGGGTCCGGCAGCCGATCACCGGCTGGTTCGGCCACGCCCGGCCGTTCGCCTTCGAGAGCGCGTACGACCCCGCCCCCGGCATCGCCCGGTTTCTGTCGGGGACGCCCCCGATTCTTAGCCTGAAGGCGCTCGAGGCCGGCGTCGACCTGCTGCTGGAGGTCGACCAGCGGGCACTCCGGCAAAAGGCGATGGCGCTGACGGACCTGTTCATCCGCCTCTTCGAGGAGCGCTGCGCCGGGTTCGGCTTCACCATCGCCAGTCCGCGCGCCGCCCACGGGCGAGGCGCGCAGGTGGCGCTGCGCCATCCCGACGGCTATCCGATCATACAGGCGCTGATCGCGCGGGGCGTGATCGGCGATTTCCGCACGCCGGACCTGCTGCGCTTCGGCTTCGCCCCGCTGTACGTGCGTTTCGTCGACGTATGGGACGCAGTCGATGCGCTTGGCGCGATCATGACCGAGGGCAGCTGGGATCAGCCGGCGTTCAAACAGCGAGCGGCCGTGACATGAGCGACGATACCGAACGTGGCCTTGAGCCGGGGGTCAAGACCGACTTCGCCGGCCAGCTGACCTACGGCCGCTATCTGGCGCTCGATCAGCTGCTCGACTGCCAGCGGCCGGTGTCCGACAGCCACGACGAGCTGCTGTTCATCGTGATCCACCAGGCGACCGAGCTGTGGCTCAAGCTGATGGTGCACGAGCTGCGCGCGGCGCGGCAGCGCATCGTTGCGGACGACCTGCAGCCGGCATTCAAGATGCTGGCGCGGGTGTCACGCATCCAGGCGCAGCTGATCCAATCCTGGGACGTGCTCTCGACGCTCACCCCGGCCGATTACCTCGCGTTTCGCCATAAGCTGGGGCCGGCCTCCGGGCTACAGTCGCACCAGTACCGCCTGCTCGAGTTCGTGCTCGGGCAGAAGCAGCCCGGCATGCTTGCCGTGCACCGCCACACCCCCGCGATCGAGGCGGAGCTGCGGCGCGAGCTGGAGGCGCCGAGCCTCTACGACGAGGCGATCCGGCTGCTCGCCCGGCGGGGCTTCGCCATCGCGCCGGAGGTGTGCGAGCGCAACTGGACCAAGCCGCACCGGAGCGACCCGAGCGTGCTCGCGGCATGGCAGGCGATCTACCGGGAATCGCGCGCGCACTGGGACGTGTACGAGCTGGCCGAGGAGCTGGTCGACCTCGAGGACTGGTTCCGGCAATGGCGCTTTCGCCACGTGACCACGGTCGAGCGGATCATCGGCCACAAGACCGGGACCGGCGGTACCTCGGGCGTGGCCTACCTCAGGCGCGCGGTCGATCTCTGCTGCTTTCCCGAGCTGTGGCAGGTACGCACCGAGCTGTAGCCCGAACCGGTTGGAGCGGCTTACCCGTCCGCCGTGCAGACTGCAGCGGTCTTCGCGCTTGTCCGACGGTTGGCCTCATGAGCTCGCGTGAGATTGGTCGTCATCCGGCGCGAACACCTCATGCGCCTCGGCCACGCCCTTCAGCGGAAAGCGGCCGAGCGAGACGAGCGGCGCATCGAGTTCGCGGGCAAACGCGGCGGAGCAGAGCGTGGCGCGGTCGAGCTGCTTGGCCAGCCCCTCGAGCCGGCTGACCAGGTTGACCGCGGAACCGAGCACGGTGAAATCGAGCCGGTCGGGGCTGCCGATATTGCCGTAGACCACCTCTCCAACGTGGAGCGCGGCCCGGAACGCCAGCGGCGTGCCGTCCGCCGCCGCTGCCCCGACCAGGTCGCGGCGGGCACGCTCGACCGTATGCAGCGCCGCGGCGCATGCGCCGGCGCGGCTGCCGGCCTTCTCGACCGAAAAGATCGCGAGGACGCCGTCGCCCAGAAACTTCAGCACGTCGCCGCCGGCGCCGCGCACGGCCTCGACCACCGCCTCGAAATAGCGGTCGAGCGCGGCGAACAGGTCCGCTTCGCCGAACCGCTCGCCCATCGCGGTGAAGCCGCGCAGGTCGGCGAGCAGGATCGCCGCTTCGATATGGCGGCGGTCGCCGCGCCGGATCGCGCCCCCGAGCACCGCATCCGCTGGGCCGTCGCCGAGGAAAGTGCGCAGCAGGCTGGCGCTGGAGCGCCGCATGGCGGTGGGCTCGAGCGCCGCGGCCAGAGGCTGGCGCAGGCGCTCGATCAGCTCGAGATGCCATTGCGCGAAGCCGCTCGCGGCGTCGCTCACGAGGCTCATCCCCTGTACCGAGCTATCGCCATACTCGAGCGGCAGGGCGAGGTAATCGGTGCCGCCCGCCATCGCCATCTCGTGCAGCACCTCGTGGTCGCGCTCGGGGTGCAGGTCGACGAGCCGGCGCCGGAAGGTACGCCGGTGCCGGATCACGTACTCAAACGGGCTGCCGTAGTACGCGCCGGTCGAGAGCATGGTCCGCGGCACCAGGTATTCGTGCGTGCCCGCGCCGTCGCGGGTCCAGATCACGCCCCAGGCGCTGGCCAGCGGATTGGCGAGCCTTTGCCCGGCGCGCAGGCGCCAGAGCGGCACGCCGCGATCAACCAGGCGGCGGCAGAAGCCGTCGATCAGGTCGAGCGGCGCGCAGGTCAGGCGCGCTTCGTCGATCAGCCAGCGCGCGATCTCGCCGCCGGTGCGATCGATGTTCTCCGGTTCGTCCACGATCATGTCCGCCTGCCAGCGCGATGGCGCCGCGCGCCAACGCGGGCCCTGACCACACCTATCTCGTGCTCGAGCGCCAGCAAGATCAGGCAACGCGAGACGTGTCATCGCGCACGCGCTCCGCTTCGCTGCCCGCGGCCGTTGCGATAACGGTTGCCCGGGCGCTTCGGCGGCACGGTGTGCTGGCGTCGCGGCCGCGACGGTCTACGACACCGTCGCTCGCCGCCGACTGACGCAGGACGGTCGCGCGCTGAGCGGTCCTAGCGCGCGCGGACCGGCCTGATGTGCGGCGCACGCGTACTGGGGAACACCTTGGCAGGGGCTCCGGCAGACCCCACAACAGGAGAGCCAACAGCGAAGGAGCGGCCGGGATGGCCAAGAGAGGCACGGCCGCCAAGCGTGCCGACCATACGCTCGAGCGCTATCGGGCGAAGCGCGATTTCACGAGGACGCCCGAGCCGCCCGGCGGCAAGGTCACGCCCGAGACCAGCGTGTTCGTCGTGCAAAAGCACGCGGCAAGGCGTCTGCACTACGACCTTCGGCTGCAGTTCGGGGAGACGCTGAAGAGCTGGGCCGTGCCGCAGGGCCCGTCGCTCGATCCCCAGGTCCGGCGCCTCGCCGTGCACACCGAAGATCACCCGCTGGAATACGCCGATTTCGAGGAGCAGATCCCGAAAGGCCAGTACGGCGCCGGCGGCATGATCGTCTGGGACCGCGGCACCTGGACCCCGATGGGTGATCCCGACGCGGACTATCGCAAGGGCTCGATGAAATTCCGCCTCTCCGGCGAGAAGCTCGGCGGCGGCTGGATGCTCGTCCGCCTCAAGCCCAAGGAAGGCGAGCGCGGCGACAACTGGCTCCTGATCAAGGAGCGCGATCCGTTCGCCCGGCCCGGCTCGGACGCGGCGATCGTCGAGGAACGCCCCGAGAGCGTGCTAAGCGGCCGTCTCGTCGAGGACCTCGCCGCGCCCGAGGCGTCGCCCGAGCCAGCCCGGGTGCCGAGGCCCGAACCGGTGCGGCCAAGCGCCCTCAAGGGCGCGAGAAAGGCCGCGCTGCCGCGCACCTTTCGGCCGCAGCTCGCGTCTCAGGTGGCGCGTCCCCCGGAGGGCGACGAGTGGCTGCACGAGATCAAGTTCGACGGTTATCGCACGATCGCCTGGATCGAGGACGGAGCGGTCCGGCTGTGCACGCGCACGGGCCTGGACTGGACCGGACGCTACGGCGTCGTGGCCGATGCTTTCCGCCGGCTGCTCTGCAAGCAGGCGCTGATCGATGGCGAGATCGTGGTGCAGGACGAGCGCGGCATCGCCAGTTTCGCGGCGCTGCAGGACGCGCTTTCCCAGGGGAGCACGCAGGCCCTGATCTTCTTTGCCTTCGACCTGATGTACCTGGACGGCTACGACCTGACCGGCGTGCCTCTGCTCGACCGCAAGCGCGCGCTGCATGGGCTGCTCAATTCCGCGATCACCGCGAGCTCCGCCCTGCAGATCAGCGAGCACGTGCTGGGCCATGGGCGCGCCTTCCTCGACCAGGCCTCGCAGCTCGGCCTCGAGGGCGTGATCTCCAAGCGCGCGAAGGCGCCTTACGAGCAGACGCGCACGCGAACCTGGGTCAAGAGCAAGTGCCGCCTGAGCGACGATTTCCTGATCGTCGGCTACAGCCCATCCGAGGTGGCCGGCGGCATCGGCGCCCTGTTGTTGGCCGAGGCCGAGGATGGCGGGCTGCGCTACGTCGGCCGGGTCGGCACCGGGTTTTCGATGAGCGCGATGAAGAGCCTCGTGGCCCGGCTCGATGCGCTGCGGGCCAAAAAGGCGACCGTAACGCTGCCCCCTGGAGAGAAGCGCAAGGGCATCGTGTGGGTCCGGCCGGCGCTGGCCGCCGAGGTGGAGTACGGCAACCGGACCGCCGATGGCATCCTGCGCCACGCCGTCTACAAGGGGCTCCGGGTCGATAAGGCCGAGGAAGCAACCCGCGCGGCGGCGCCCGAGCCCCGGCCGCAGGTCGAACGCAAGCGTTACGTCAGCGATGCCGATCTCGCCTCGGTCTGGGTGACCAACCCCGATCGGGAGATGTTCGGCGCCGGCGGGCCGACCAAGCTCGACCTTGCCCTCTACTATGCCCGGGTCGGCGACTGGATCATGCCCGAGCTGATCAACCGGCCGGTGTCGCTGGTGCGCTGCCCGAGCGGCAAGGTCGAGGACTGCTTCTTCCAGCGCCACGCCATGCCAGGAATGCCGGAGGTCATCAAGCGCATTCCGCTGCGCGAGGAGGGCTCGAAGAAGCGGGCGGACTACCTGTATGTCGAGGATGCGCGCGGCCTGCTCGCGCTCGCCCAGTTCGGCGCGATCGAGTTCCACACCTGGGGCTGCCGGGTCGACCAGCCGGAGCGCCCCGATCGCATCGTGTTCGATCTCGATCCGGATGAGGGCCTGCCCTGGCGCGAGGTGGTGAGCGCCGCGCAGGCCGTCGCCGACGCGCTGCGCGAGCTCGGCCTCGTGCCGTTTCTCAAGACCACGGGCGGCAAGGGGCTGCACGTCGTGGTCCCGATCGCCCGCCGGCACGGCTGGCCCGAGGTGCGCGGTTTCTGCGAGGCGTTCGCCCGGCAGCAGGCGCAGCAGGCGCCAACCCGGTTCACCCCCAACATGGCCAAGCGCGAGCGGCGCGGGCGCATCTTCCTCGACTATCTGCGCAACGCGCGCAGCGCCACCGCGGTCGCCGCCTATTCGCTCCGCGCGCGGCCCGGCGTGCCCGCGTCGACGCCGCTGGCCTGGTCCGAGCTGGATTTGCTCGAGCACCCGCGCGATCTGAACTACAGGACCGTGCCCGAGCGTCTTAGCGATGACTTCGACGATCCCTGGGCGGAGATCGACGATGCGGCGCGCGCCTTGCCTAAGCTCGGCGGCGCCGAGCGTCCCACGCGCGCCCGCTGATCCGCAAGTCCGGCGCGGCCCACTCGGGTTCAGGCACGTACAACGCCGGCGCCGGATTACTTCGCTGAAACCTGAAGCGCTGCGCGGCCAGGGACACTACAGCTCGGCCTGCCGTCCCGTTGGCTGGTCTCCCGCTCCTCACTGTGCTTTTGTGCCCGAGCGCCGACCCGAGTGGCCCCGACCTCCGTTGTTCGGGCATCGGGGCGGGTCGAACGCGACGGGAAGGAGGAGATGACCGCTGCAGTGAGCGCCGAGACCGCGGCCGACGGGACCGCCTGGCACGCCATTCCCGTCGAGGAGGCGCTGAGGCGCCTCGGCACCAGCGCCGAGAACGGCCTGGACGCCGGCGAGGCCGCTGCCCGCCTGCACAAGTACGGGCCCAACCGCCTGCCGGAAGGCAGGAAGCGGGGAGCGTTGATGCGGCTGGCTGCCCAGTTCAACAACATCCTGGTCTACGTGCTGCTCGGCGCCGGCTTCACCAAGATGATGCTCGGGCTGTGGATCGACGCCGCGATCATCCTTGGCGTGGTCGTCATCAACGCGCTGCTTGGGTTTATCCAGGAGGGCAGAGCGGAAAAGGCGCTCGATTCGATCCGCAACATGCTGTCGGCCGAGGCGCGCACCCTGCGCGGCGGCGCGACGCGGATGCTGCCGGCGGACGAACTCGTGCCGGGCGACGTCGTGCTGCTCGAATCGGGCGACAAGGTGCCGGCCGACCTTCGGCTCGCCGAGGTCAAGAACCTGCGGACCGAGGAGGCGGCGCTCACCGGCGAGTCGGTGCCCGCAGACAAGACCACCGAGCCCGTCTCAGAGAAGGCGACGGTCGGCGATCGCGAAAGCATGGCGTTCTCCGGCACCATGGTCGTCTCCGGCCGCGCCACGGGCGTGGTGGTCGGCACCGGCAGCCAGACCGAGCTTGGCCGCATCAACCAGCTGCTCGCCGGCGTCAGCGCGCTCGAGACGCCGCTTTTGCGCCAGATCAAGAAGTTCGGCTACGCCATCACCGCGGTCATCGGCGTCGCGAGCATCCTGATCTTCGCCTACTGCAGGTGGGTAAAGGGGATGGCCTTCGTGGAGCTGTTCCAGGCAGTCACCGGCATCGCGGTGTCGGTGATCCCGGAGGGCCTGCCGGCGATCATCACGATCACGCTCGCGATCGGCGTGCAGCGGATGGCCCAGCGCAACGCCATCGTCCGGCGACTGCCCGCGGTGGAGACGCTCGGCTCGGTGTCGCGCATCTGCTCCGACAAGACCGGCACGCTGACCCTGATGGAGATGATGGTCGTCTCGGCCGCCACCGCCAAGGCAGAATACGAGGTCACCGGCAACGGCTATGCCCCCGAGGGCGCGATCAAACAGGACGGCAAGCCCGCGGGCGAGGATCCGGTGCTCGAGCTGCTCGGCCGCGTGTGCCTGCTGTGCAACGATGCGGAGCTGTTCCAGCGCGACGGCGTTTGGACGGTGGAGGGTGACCCGACCGAGGGCGCCCTCTACCCGTTTGCGACCAAGCTGGGGATGGAGCGGCAGGCCGAACAGACCGCCTATCCGCGGATCGACGCCATTCCATTCGAGTCCGAGCACCGCTTCATGGCGACGCTGCACGAGGACGCCGGCGGCCAGAAGATGCTGTTGGTCAAGGGCGCGCCGGAGGTCATTCTCGAGCACTGCGACCGGCAGCAGACCCGGGAAGGCCAGCCAGCGCCGCTCGACCGCGCGCATTTCCTGCAGGCGTCGGATGAGCTCGCGGCGCGGGGCGAGCGGGTGCTGGCCCTGGCATGGCAGCCGGATCCCGCCGTCGAGGCCGGAGCGCTGAGCCCGGCTGATCTGCCGAAGAACCTGGTCCTGCTCGGCCTGATCGGCCTTCTGGACCCGCCGCGCAAGGAGGCGATCGAGGCGGTGCGCGAGTGTCACGGCGGCGGCATCCGCGTCACCATGATCACCGGGGACCACAAGATCACCGCCGCGGCGATCGCCAGGATGCTCGGCATCGGCGATGGCACGACCGCGATCGCCGGCGCCGAGATCGAGGAGATGGACACTGCCACGCTCCAGGAGCGGGTGCAGGACGTCGACGTGTTCGCGCGCGCCAGCCCCGAGCACAAGCTGCGTCTGGTCAAGGCGATTCAGGCAAACCGGCAGATCGTGGCGATGACCGGTGATGGCGTGAACGATGCGCCGTCGCTCAAGAAGGCCGATATCGGGGTCGCCATGGGGATCAAGGGGACCGAGGTGACCAAGGAGGCGGCTGAGATGATCCTGGCCGACGACAACTTCGCCTCGATCACGGCGGCGGTCAGGGAAGGGCGCACCGTCTACAACAACATCGAGAAGGCGATCCTGTTCATGCTGCCGACCAACGTCGCCCAGGCGCTGGTCATCGCCGTCGCGATCTTCTTCGGCTTCACCATGCCGATTACGGCGCCCCAGGTGCTCTGGGTGAACATGGTGACCTCCGTGGCGCTCGGGCTCGTGCTCGCCTTCGAGCCGCACGAGACGGACGTCATGCAGCGGCCGCCGCGCGCGGTCGACCGTCCGATCCTCACGCGCTTCGGGATCTGGCGCATCGTGTTCGTCGGCCTGGCCCTCCTGGCGTACACCCTCGCGGCATTCTTTCTGATGAAGTCGCAGGGCGCCTCGGATCAGCTCGCCCGGACGGTTGCGGTCAATGCGATCACCATCGGGCAGATCTTCTACCTGCTCAATAGCCGCTACCTCCTGGACTCGTCGCTGTCCGTCGAGGCGCATAGGGGCAACAGGTACCTGCCGCTCGGGATCGGCGCGGTCGTCGTCCTGCAGCTCCTGTTCACCTACGCCCCGCCGCTGCAGGCCCTGTTCGACAACCAAGCCATCCCGCTCTGGGTCTGGCCGCTGCTCGTCCTGGGCGGCCTCGTGTTCTTCCTCATCGTCGAGGCGGAGAAGCTGGTCATCCGCTCGTCCGAGCCCTTGCGCCGGCGCGTAACCGCCGTAGAGGCGGGAGCGTGACCGGCGACAGCAAGCACGCTCGCGCAGCGCGCACTCCCCCCATTCCGGCTCAAGCGAGCGCGTGAAGCGGCAGCGAACCGGAGGCGAGACGATGGCGACGACGAACGGCGCGCTCGGCCGCAAGGAATACGAGAAAGCGCTGCGCGAGCTTCAGGTCGAGCTGTGCGCGCTGCAGGACTGGATCAGGCAAAGCGGCGACCGCGTGGTGGTGGTGTTGGAGGGCCGCGACGCGGCCGGCAAGGGCGGCGTGATCAAGGCGCTCACCGATCGCGTCAGCCCGCGCGTGTTCCGCATCGTGGCGCTGCCGGCGCCGTCGGAGCGCCAGCGATCGCAGATCTACATGCAGCGCTTCCTCGAGCACTTCCCGGCCGCTGGCGAAATCGTGATCTTCGATCGCAGCTGGTACAACCGGGCAGGCATAGAATACGTGATGGGGTTCTGCACCAAGGCGCAGCAACAGCGCTTCCTCAAGGTCTGCCCAGAGTTCGAGCTGTACGCCGTAGACGACGGCATCCGGCTGATCAAGTACTGGCTGGAGGTGAGCGAGCCGGAGCAGAAGCGGCGCTTCGAGGCGCGCATCACGGACCCGCTGCGTCAGTGGAAGCTGAGCCCGACGGACCTGTGCTCGCGCAGCCGATGGTTCGAGTACTCGCGGGCGCGCGACATTATGCTCGAGGCCACCGACACGGAGTTTGCGCCCTGGTACATCGTCCCGTCCGACGACAAACGGCGCGCGCGTCTCAACTGCATCCATCACCTGCTGGGCCTGATCCCGTACAAGAAACCGGTGCGCAAAAAGGTGAAGCTGCCGAAGCGCTCCAATGATGGAGCCTACGACGATCAGGCGGCGCTCGAGGGCAGACGGTTCGTGCCAGCCAAATACTGATGCCCATGGCGAGTCGCGGCTGACGGAGGGCCTGCCATCGATACCGCCGCTGCCGTAACGATCGTAGGCGGCCTGGGTCTGTTCCTGCTCGGGATCCACCACCTCACCGAAGGCTTGAAAGGGCTTGCGGGCGACGCGCTACGCCGCACGCTGCAGCGGCTGGTCGGCGGTCATCTCAGCGCGATCATCTCGGGCGTGCTGTTCACGGCGGCGATCCAGTCGTCGACCGCGGCAAGCCTGACTGTGATCGGTTTCGTCAGCGCAGGACTGGTCACCCTGCCGCAGGCGATCGGGGTCATCGTCGGCGCCACGCTGGGGACGACCACGACGCCCTGGATGGTGGCGTTCCTCGGCTTTGGCGTGCGCGTCTCCGCCGTCGCCCTGCCCATGCTCGGGCTCGGCGCCTTTTTGTGGCTGATCGCCAAAGGCCGGCTGCGGTCGTCGGGCGCGATCCTCGCCGGGTTCGGATTGATCTTCACCGGCATCGAGTTCCTGCAGACCGGGATGGCAGGCGTCTCCTGGAATCTCGAGGCGCTTGCCGGAGCCGGCGCAGGCGCGAAGTGGATCCTCGCCGGGATCGGCGTCGTCATGACGGTGATCATGCAGAGCTCGAGCGCCGCCGCCGCCGCGACCCTGGTCGCCCTCTATGCCGGCTCGCTGACCTTCGAGCAGGGTTGCGCGATGATTGTCGGACAGAGCGTCGGATCGGCCGCGACGACGGCGCTGGTGGTGATCGGCGGCAGCCTCGCGGTGCGGCGCACGGCACTGGCCCACATCCTGTTCACCGTGATCGTCGGCGTACTCGCGATGCTGTTTCTCGCGCCGCTCACGGCCGCGGCAGGCTGGGTGGGCGCCCGGCTCGACGATCCCGACGGGGTGCTGGCGCTGGCCGCTTTCAGCAGCATCTTCAAGCTCGCGGGCATCGTCGTCTTCTATCCGTGGCTCGATGCCTTCGCGAACCTCATCGTGCGCATGTCCGGCGCCGGTCGCGATTCGGCGGTCAGCCGTCTCGACCCGACCATTGTCGAGGCGGGAGGAGCGGTCGCGCTCGAGGCTGCCTGGCGGGCGATCCTGGAGCTCGCGCGTGACGCCATCGAAGCGGTCCGCGTTCGGCTCGCCGGCGAAACCGGCAAGTATGACCCGCCGCTCGAAGCGGTCCAGCACATCGAAAATTTTCTCGAATCGCTGCCGCTCGAGACCATCGATCTGGGCACCATAGCGCCCCGTCTGGTCCGCCTGTCCCACGCCCTGGACCATCTCTCGCAGCTTCATGACGATCTGGGACGCGCGTTGCCCGCAGTGAGCGACTGGCAGCCCCCCGCGGGTTCCGCAGCGGGCGCTCAAGCGCTCGCCGCGTGGCTGGACGCCACGGAAACCCCTGACGTCGACGTCGACCCGGCGATATACCAAGCGCTCGAAGCCGCCTCGAAACAGCTAGGTGCCGAGCGCGTTACGGGCCGCCAGGAGCTGCTGGAGGCAGTCGCCCTGCAGCGGATGCCCGCGGCGCTCGCGCGCGCCGGTCTCGACACCCTCGCCTGGACCAACGGGACGCTCTACCACGCCTGGCGTCTGACCGAATCCCTGAAGCTCGCCTCCGACAAAGGAATCCAGTCTGGGCTCCATTGACGACCCCGCGACGCCGCGCTCGCACCGGTCGCCAAGCCCGGTGCCGCCGCGCGTTGCCAACGGCCTCCACGAAAGAAATGGAGCGCATCGTCGCGATCCGTGTTTAAATAGCGGAAAGAGCGAATGAGGTCGAAACCATGGCGCCACGCTCGACCTGGAAGGGGCACCTCAAGCTGTCGCTGGTCTCGTGCCCGGTGCGCGTCTTCAACGCCGTGTCGGGCCGCGACAAGGTGTCGTTCAATCTGCTGCACAAGGACACGCACAACCGCGTTCAGATGAAGCCCTACGACCCGGAGCTCGGCGCGGTCGAGCGCAGCGATCTGGTCAAGGGCTATCAGTACGAGAAGGACAAGTACGTCGTCTTCACCGAGGAGGATTTCGACAAGGTCCAGATCGAGTCGAGCAAGGCGATCGTGATCGAGAAGTTCGTCGACGCGAAGGACGTTGATCCGATCTACTTCGACTCGCCCTATTACGTCGCGCCGGACGGCGCGGTCGCCGAGGAGACGTTCCGGGTGGTCCAGCAGGCGATGCGCGAGGAGGACAAGGTAGCGCTCAGCCGCGTGGTCCTGTCCAACCGCGAGCGCCTGATCGCGCTGACGTGCCGGGACAAGGGCTTCCTCATGATGACGCTGCGCACCGCCGACGAGGTGCGCGACGCCAAGGAATACTTCACCGACATCAGCGACGAGGAGCCCGAGCCGGAGATGCTCGAGCTCGCCAAGCGGCTGATCGACCAGAAATCCGGCAAGTTCGACCCGAGCGAGTTCCACGATCGCTACCACGACGCCGTGATCGAGATGGTCAAGGCGAAGGTCAACGGCCAGGAGCCGGTGCTCGCCAAGGCGCCTGAGCGCGGCAAGGTGATCAATCTGATGGACGCGCTCAAGCGCTCGATCGAGGAGGCGAAGCCGGCGGCGGAAAGCCGGCCGCGCAAGCCTGCCGCCAAGGCGACGCCCGCCGAACCGAAGAAGAAGCGCAAATCCGCCTGAGGGTCCGGGCGGATGAGCGATCTCGCCGGCAAGATCGTCAGCCTGATCGGCCGCTTCGCCAAGGTGCCTAATGCGCTGGTCGCCCGGGAAGTCGAGCGCCGGGGCGGGGTCGTGCGGCGCGGCCTGCCGCACCGCACAGCGCTGGTCGCGGTCGGGCGGCGCAGCCTGAAGCAGCTCGCCGATGGCCGCCTCGAGGCCAAACTCGCCCGGGCCGAGCGGATCGGCGCGGCGTGCCTGAGCGAGAACGCGTTGCTGCGCCTGCTCGATCTGCTGCCGCCGCTCGCGGCGGCCGTCGGCGCGATCCGCCTGGACGAGCTGCCCGCGCGCACCGGCCTCGAGCCGCGCGTGGTGCGCCTCTTGGTGCTGTTCGACATCGTGCAGCCGTGCGGCGCCGAGTGCAGCTTCCGCGACCTGATCGGGGCGCGCGAGGCCGCCCGTCTGCTCGGCGAGGGTCTAGCGCTTGCGGACATCGTGCGCGGCGCCGAGCGGCTCGGGCGCGCCGGCGAAGACGGGGACGCTCATCCGCTCGCCCGGCTCAAGCTGGCGTGCGACGACAGCGGCCGGCTCGCGCGGCGCATCGGCGACGCGTTCGCCGAGCTCGACGGCCAGCTGCGCCTTGCCCTGCCGTATGCAGACAACCCGTCCGTCGACGAGCTGTTCGATGCGGCCGAGGAGGCGGAGCAGGCGGGCGACCTGGCTACCGCGGCGATGCTGTACCGGCGCTGCGTCAGCATGGATCAGCGCGACCCGATCGCGCCGTTCAACCTCGCCAACGTGCTGCGCGAGCAGGGGCAGAATGCGGCGGCCAAGCTGTTCCTCGAGCTGGCGCTCGCGATCGATCCGGAGTTCGCCGACGCCTGGTACAATCTCGCGCTCCTCGAGGAAGCGGCCGGCGACAAGGACGGCGCGCGCCGGTGCCTCAAGCGCGCGATCGCCGCCGATCCCGATTACGCCGACCCGCTCTACAACCTCGGCAAGCTGCAGTTCGAGCTGGGCTGCTTCGCCGAGGCCAGCCGGCTGTGGCAGCGCTATCTGGCGCTCGACCCGGACAGCGAATGGAGCCGGCGCGCCCGCTCGGGCCTGCATCTCTGCCGCCAGCACAGCCGGCAGACCAGCCGCTGACGGCACGCGCCGTCGGCGCGCGCAGCGGCGAGCGCCACTGAACACCCCGGCGACGGGAACGCGCGCCCCTGGATGCGGGCGCCCTCAGCGCCGGCAGCGGCGAGCGCCGCTTAGCATATCGCCAGTGCGGGTCGATCCCGCTGGACGGCCGCACCCGCATCAAGCGGACTCCCCGCGGCAATAAGTGCGCGTGGCTATGGGCCTGGCCCGCTGCTACAAGGCGGGAGCAACGCTCGACCCAGGTGCCGACATGCCCGACGCGCCCGACCAGCGGATCATCCTGACGCCCGGCCCGGTGACCACCGCCGCCCTGACCCGGCAGGCGATGCTGCGCGATTTCACGCCGAACGAGCCCGACCTCCTCGCGCTCACCGCCGAGATGCGCGAACGCCTGGTCGCCATGGTGCACGGGGGGGACCGCTACGTCTGCGTGCCCGTTCAGGGCGTCGGCAATACCGCGAACGAGGCGGCGCTCGGCACGCTGGTGCCGCGCGAGCGCAAGGTGCTGATCGTCGACAACGGCTTCTACGGCGCGCGCCTGCGCGAGATCGCTGCGGCTATCGGCGTGCCGTTTGCCGCGCTCGAGCTGCCGTGGACCGAGCCGGTCACGGGCGCAGAGCTCGATGCCGCGCTCGCCACGGACGGCGCGATCAGCCACGTGATCGTCTGTCACGTCGACACCGGCACCGGGCTGCTCAATCCGATCGAGCCGCTCGCCGCGGTGACGAGACGGCGCGGGGTCGCCCTGATCGTGGATGCGATCGCCTCGTTCGGCGGCCTGCCGATCGATGCCGCCGCGCTGGATCTCGAGGCGATTGTCGCGTCCCCGAACAAGTGGCTGGAAGGCCTGCCGGGCATCGGGCTCGTGGTTGTGAAGCGCAGCGCGCTCGCCGCCGCGGCCGGCCGCGCGCACTCATTCTGCCTCGATCTGCATCGGCAGTGGCAGAGCTTCGAGCACGACGGGCGCTGGCGGTTCACGCCGCCCGTTCAGGCTACCGCCGCCCTGGTCGCGGCGTTGCGCCAGCATGAGCGGGAGGGTCAGGCGGCGCGCCTCGAGCGGGTGCGGCGCAACTGGCGCTGCCTGGTCGACGGGCTGCGCGCGCTCGGCCTCGAGACGTACCTGCAGGACGAGGTCGCCTCGCCGGTGATCGCCACGTTCTACGCGCCAGCCGACCCCAACTACGACGCCGAGCGCCTGTTCGAGCTGCTGTGGCGACACGGCTTCGCCATGTTCCGCGGCCGGCTCACCCCCGAGCCGACCTTCCGCATCGGCTGCATGGGCGCGATCGACGAGGCGGTGATGCAGGGCGTCGTGCGTGCGGTCGCGAACGCGATGGCCGCCATGGGCGTCCGCGACTGCCGCCCTGCTGCCGCGCCGGCCGCCGCCGAGTAATTGCCCGCCGCCGTTCCGCTTGGGCGCCGCGCCTGACGCGTCGCGATCGGCCTCGGCCAGTGCGGCCGAACGCCTCACGTCATCAGACACGCTCGCACAGGCTGCGCGCTCACTCGGCGAGGATCTGCTTGATCCGGGCGATCGCCTCGTCGACCGCCTGCTCGGGGCTGATGCCGTCCGCGGCGACGCGGTGGACGGCGTTGCCCCAGACGAGCTCCCGCCTGACAACCAAGTATCGCGGATCGCCGGCGGCGACCCAGTAGCTGTAGGCGCGCGGGCGCGACAGGAACTGGATCGCCGAGGCCATGTGGTGGCGATCGCTCGGATCGAGCCAGAACGGCTGCTCGAGCAGTTTCGGCATCGCCGGCAGCAGGCGCTCACCGGAAAAGTCGAGGTAGTGCGCGAGCCAGCCATCCTCCAGGAGGAAATGCACGAACTGCTTCGCCAGGGCCGCGTGTCCGCCGGCTTTGAAGGCAACGGCCGCCCCGAAGGAGGTGCTGATGGCGAGCGGCTGGCCGTCGGCGCCGTCCGGCCACTCGATCGTCGCCGTGTGCTCGTAATAGTCCTCTGAACTCTCGCGCTTCAGCGCATTGGTGATCGAGAGCGTGCCGTTCAGAGTCATGACGACGGTTCGTGACAGGAACGCTTGGTTGTTCCCCGAGCTGTCCCATCCGACCGCGTCGGGCGGGGTGCAGCCCTTGCGCCAGATCGCGGTGTAGCTGTCCATGGCCCGAATCAGTTGAGACCGGATCTCGGGGTCGTCGATGACCAGCTTGCCTTCGCGGGTCACATAATCGGCCTCGTAGGCCTGGATGAACTGCTCGAATTCGATGTGTGTGTCGTTTGCCTTGGCCGACATGGCGAGGCCGACGGCGTAGATGTCGTCGCGGCTGGTCGCGCGACGCACCGCCGGCTGCACCTGATCGCACCAGAACGCCCAGAAGGCCTCCCACTGCCTCGGTACATCCTTGAGGGTGAACCCGGCCTGCTCAAGCAGGCTCTTCCAGACGTGGACGTGGTTCGTCGAGAACCCCATCGGCAGGGCGTAGAGGGCGCGCCCGCCGGGGCTCGCGTCGAACAGGGTGGCCGCGGCGAGCGCGTCCGGGTCGAACAGGCTGGCGAACGGCAGGATCTCGTCCGAGAGGTCGATGAGCCGGTCCTCGTAGGCCCATTGTCCGGAGGAAAAGGTTGCATCCAAGCCGAATACGAAGTCGGGCGGCTGCCCAGCCGCGAGCGCCGCATTGATTTCGCCAGCAAGCTCCGCCTGTGAATACTGGACGAGATCTACCCGCTTGCCGGTCTTTTGCTCGAACGCGGCGATAGTCTCCCGGACCGGCTCGTCCTCCTGCTGGTAGAACCCGTTCTCCCACCAGACCACGAGGTCGGCGGCCTGCGCGCCGAGCGGCGCCAAAGCGAGCGCCGCGGCGATAAACGCATACCTGAACCTTCTCATGGCTGCTCACTCACTCAGGATCTGCTTGATCCGGGCGATCGCTTCGTCGACCGCCTGCTCGGGAGTGATGCCCTCCGCGACGACGCGGTGGACTGCCCTGCCCCAGACGTTCTCCCGTCGCACGAGCAGGTGCCGTGGATCGCCGGACGCCACCCAATGTTTGTAATCACGTGGATGGGTCAGAAACTGAATCGCCGAGACCATGTGATGCCGGTCGCTTGGGTCGAGCCAGAAGGGTTGTTGAAGCAGCTTCGTCATCGCCGGCAGCATGCGCTCACCGGAGAAATCGAGATAGTGCGCGAGCCAGCCGTCCTCGACCAGAAAGCGCACGAACTCCTTGGCCAATGGATCATGCCCGCCGGCTCTGAATGCCGTGGCGGCATTAAAGCCCGCCGTGATGGCTAGCGGCTGGCCGTCGGCGCCGTCCGGCCATCCGATCGTCGCGGCATTCTTGTAATAGTCGTCGGGGCGCTCGCGCTTGAGCGCGTTGGGGATCGAGAGCGACGCGTTCGGTGTCATGACGACCGCGCCTGCCAGGAACACTTGGTTGTTGTTGTTCTCACTCGTCCCCCAATCGATCGAGTCGGGCGGCGTACAGCCTTTGCGGTAGATCGCGGTATAGCTGTCCATGGTCCTGATCAGCCTGCGTCTGATCTCCGGGTCGTCGATGACCAGCGTGCCGTCCCGCATCACGTAGTTAGCCTGGTAGGCCTGCATGAACTGTTCGAATTGGTCGAATGTATCCAACGCCTCGATCGACATGGCCAAACCGACGCCCCAGATGTCATCGCGGCCGGTCGCCCGGCGCGCTGCCGCCTGGACCTGATCGCACCAGAACGACCAGAACGCCTCCCACTGTTTCGGAATGTCATCAAGAGTGGATCCAGCCTGCTCGAGCAGGTTGCGCCAGACGTGGATATGGTTGGTCTCGAATCCCATCGGCAGCCCATAGAGGGCGCGCCGGCCGGTAGTCGCGTCGAACAGGGTAACGTCGGCGATGGCAGCCGGATCGAACAGGCTGGCGAACGGCAGGATCTCGTCCGAGAGGTCGATGAGCTGGTCTTCATAGGCCCACTCGGAAAGGCGGTTGAACACGCGATAACCGAAGGCGACGTCGGGTGGCTGGCCTGCCTCCAGCCCCGCCTCAAGCGCGTCTGGAAGATCTTCGTTTGAATAGAAGACAAGTTCGACTTGCTTGCCCGTTTTCTGCTCGAAGCCGGCGATGATCTCTCTAACTGCCTCGTTCTCTTGCTCGTAATAGCCCTTCTCCCACCACACCACGAGGTCGGCGGCCTGCGCGCCGGGCGGCGCCCGCAGGACCAGCAGCGAGAGGAGGACAACGGCGCGCAACATGGGCCCGCCTCAATCGGTCTGATTGAATTGCGTCCACTATCGCGCCAGTTTCCCGAAGCGCCAAGGGTGATTGTGGCAGGCGTTGGCGATCTCTAGCAGGCGCCGCTCAGTCGGGCAGGAACTCCGGGTCGAGGGCCTGCTCGAGGGGATAGGGAGGCGCGCCCGGCAGAGCATCCGGCGCCAGCCCGGTCTCGATCAACGCCTGACGGCGGCCATCCCGATAACACTCCTCGAAGCGGGCGCGGGCGTAAGGACGCAGGCTCGGGCTGGTGGCGAGATCATTGCGCAACCGGCGCCGGTGCTCCGCAATCGATGACAACCAGCTGCGTGTGCGTCGCCGCGGCTGGAACTGGTACTTGAGGAGGTGTTTCAGGACGACGACGAGGTTGCTTTCAACCACTTTTTTCTCGTGGATGCCCAGGGCCTCGACCTCATCAATCAGGTTAACAAGATCGAGCTGCTGCGGCCGGCCCTCCCGGAGCAGCCGGACCTGCTCCTCGACCCAGAGGCAAAAGTCGCGCTCATAGAGCGGCTTTTCGGTCCGGATGGCTTCCTTGGCGCGCGCCATGGCAGGCGTCCTCTGGTGACCGAATCATACTAAGAGGCGGCGCGCGCGCAACGACGTCTCTAGCGCGAACATGCGGAATCGTCGGCGCGCGCTCCGACAGCGCCGCGTGCCAGCCCGTGACTGGACCGGCTGCTTTGCGCTTGGTGGTCCCGCTTTTGAGGGCTGCAGGCCGATTTCTGGCGGGCGCAGCTCGCTCTGCCCGCGGCGGGGTGGCGGGCGTGGCGGTGACGGGGAGGGCTGGATGAACGCCCCCGAAACGGGCAGGTTGTCGGAGTCATGGCCGGCGCCGAGGGGCGCACAATCATGATGAAGTCGCGGCTACGGACAGCGATTGCGGCCAGTCTCGGTCTGCTAAGCCTCGCCCCGCCGCAGATCGCCGCCGGCGATGTTCAGGGCCGGGTCGTGGGCATGCTACGCGCCCTCCTTCCACTACGACACGCACGTCTCACGTTCTGCCCGCTCGATGGATCGGAGACCTGCATGACGACCACCTCGGGAGCCGGCGGAAGGTTCGTTCTGCGCCACGTGCGGCCGGGTGACTACCGCCTGAGCCTCGAATGGGAGGTCGTCCAGCTTGAGCGGACCGTGATGTTGCCGGCCAATGGCGAGATGCAGATCGTGATCGACCCGGTTCGAGAGGAAATCCGGGCGAAAGTGACGCCTTCAGTCGCGCCTTAAGGGCTTTAGAAGTTTTTTGTTTTGACCGTCCTCAACATGACGATCCCGAAGGCGGCCACGTCCCGGAGAACCCACGGCTTGGCGCAATCTGGCGCTCACCTCCTGTGTGTTGTTGGTTCAGCTGGTGGGCTGGCTCGTGTTCCTGCCAGACTCTCGCGAGCCACTCATGGGCGTAGCCGCTCGCCTGGCCCTTAGCTACCAGTTGCTCTGGTGCGCAATCGCCGTCTCGTCGCCGAAACGACTGCCCATCGCGATGGGCATCATATTGGTTGCCACTTACCCGACAGGATGGGCCTCCTGGGTCGTCCTAAGCTACGCGTACATGAAGTTCGTCAGGCACATGGGTGGTCCCGTCGGATTGGGGATTGGCTTCGCGCTGGGCATCCTGGCCAATGCGGTCGTCATTACGACGCCTCTCATGGCGATTCAGCTACTCCTGGCCGATTCGAGTGTGGGTCCTCGTCTCACGCTTCGATCCTCCATGGGAATCGCACTTCGTCACGTCGTGGGTGGCGCTGCCGTGCTACCGCTCACGATCGCGGCAATGATCCTGCACATGGGTGTCTCCTCACGCGGCAGCGCCATCCCCTGGCTGCTCGCCCTGCCGACGCCGCTCTTGATTCTCGCACACTTCTTGCTCGAAGCCGGGACGGCGGTGCCACATGCGCTACTGACGTTGCCGCGCCGTTTGATCCGGGCATGGCTCAGCCTGCCTCTGATGGCGCTCATCGCCTGGGGCGTGACAACTGCGGCCACGGAGCTCGCTCGTCCCCACGCTGTCCGGCAATTCGCGCCACTTAAGAACCTTATGGAGTTCACGGCGAAAATCGATCGGACGCGGGAGGGAGTTCTAGGCGTACGATAGAAGCTCCCGAGACAAGGTTGTGGCGCTCACTGCGCCGGCAGGCTCACGAGCACGCTGTCGGCGAGCATGGCGGCACCGTTGGCAACAGGTCCCCGGCGTGACGCGACGATCCCCCGAGCAGCCCGCGAGCTCGGCGGCCCGGCACAGATTCGGGTTGATTTTTGCCGTGGATGGGTCACGTTCCGCCCAGTTCGCCCGGCTCGGGGCCTTGCCGCGCCGGGTCCCTGCTCACTTCATAAGATGCGTGCGCCCATGACCGCCGCCACGCCCGAGCGCGGCTCGTCCGACGAGCCCAGCCACCGCGACCTGGCCAACGCGATCCGCGCGCTCGCGATGGATGCGGTCGAGGCGGCCAAGTCCGGCCATCCCGGCATGCCCATGGGCATGGCCGACGTCGCCACGGTCCTGTTCACGCAGTTCCTGCGCTTTGACCCGGGCGCGCCCGAGTGGCCCGACCGCGACCGCTTCGTGCTGTCGGCCGGGCACGGCTCGATGCTGCTCTACGCGCTGCTGTTCCTGACCGGCTACCCGGCGATGGACCTCGACCAGCTGCGGCGCTTTCGCCAGCTCGGCTCGCGCACCGCGGGTCACCCCGAGTTTGGCCATGCGCCCGGGATCGAGACCACCACCGGACCGCTCGGCCAGGGCCTCGGCAACGCGGTCGGCATGGCGCTCGCCGAACGCCATCTGCGCGCCCGGTTCGGCGCGGATCTGGTCGACCATCGCACCTACGTGGTCGCGAGCGACGGCGATCTGATGGAGGGCATCAGCCACGAGGCCTGCTCGTTCGCGGGCCATCAGCGCCTCGACCGCCTGATCGTGCTCTACGACGACAACCACATCTCGATCGACGGCTCGACGGCGCTCGCCTTCTCCGACAACACGCTCGAGCGGTTCGAGGCGTACGGCTGGCGGGCGAGCGCGATCGACGGCCAGGATCCCGCGGCGATCGCGGCTGCTCTGGCCGCGGCCCAGAGCGCGGACCGGCCGACCCTGATCGCGTGCCGCACCACGATCGGCTACGGCGCGCCGCACAAGGCGGGCACCGCCGCGACCCACGGCTCGCCGCTCGGCGCTGACGAGGTGGCGGGGGCCCGACGCGAGCTCGTTTGGCCGTACCCGCCGTTCGAGATCCCGCCCGCGATCCTCGACGCCTGGCGTGGCTTCGGTGGCCGCGGCGCCTCGGTGCGCACGGCCTGGGAAGGGCGTCTCGCGCGGCAGGGGGCGGAAGTCCGCGCCGAGTTCGAGCGCGCCCAGGCGGGGGTCCTGCCGCCCGGCCTGGACGGTCTTCTGCGCGGGCTCAAGCAGCGGTTTGCCGAGGAGCGGCCGACCTGGGCGACGCGCAAGGCCAGCCAGGAGGTGCTCGAGGCCTTCACGCCCGTCGTGCCCGAGCTGGTCGGCGGCTCGGCCGACCTGACCGGCTCGGTCAACACCAAGACCGCCGCGACGCAGCCGATGACCCCGGAGACGCCGGGCGGCCGCTACATTCATTTCGGGGTGCGCGAGCACGCGATGGCCGCGGCCATGAACGGCATGGCTTTGCACCGCGGCATCATCCCCTACGGCGGCACCTTCCTGATCTTCTCGGATTACTGCCGGCCGGCGATCCGCCTGGCCGCGCTGATGGGCCAGCGCGTGATCTTCGTGCTGACCCACGATTCGATCGGGCTCGGCGAGGATGGCCCGACCCATCAGCCGATCGAGCACCTCGCGGCGCTGCGTGCGATGCCCGGCCTGTTCGTGTTCCGCCCGGCCGATGCGGTCGAGACCGCGGAGTGCTGGGCATTGGCGCTGGTGCGCGCCGACGGTCCTTCGGCGCTCGCGCTCACCCGCCAGGGCGTGCCAGTGTTGCGCACCACGCCCGACGAGGTCAATCGCTCGGCCCGCGGCGCCTACGTGCTCGAGGAGGCGGACGGCCGCCGTATGGTCACGCTGCTCGCGACCGGCTCCGAGGTGGCGATCGCCGTCCAGGCGCGCAAACGCCTGCAGGCGTACGGGGTCGGCTGCGCGGTGGTGTCGATGCCCTGCTTCGAGCTGTTTGACCAGCAGGATTCGACCTACCGCAAGGAAGTGCTCGGCTCGGGTTTGCGCATCGCGATCGAGGCGGCAGCGCCGTTCGGCTGGACGCGTTACGTGCGCCAGGAGGCCGACGTGATCGGCATGCGCGGCTTTGGCGCCTCGGCACCAGCCGAAGCCCTGTACGCCCATTTCGGCATCACGCCCGAGCGCGTGGTCGAGCTCGTGCGCCAACGCCTTTGAAGTGCTAAGATGGCTGCAAAGGCCGACCGGGGGCGAGCGCAAGCAAAATGAGCGCCCGCAGCAGCTTGTCAAGACGGCAACAGGACCCGCAGAGTACTTTAACCTGCGCGCCGGCGGCAGAGGTTAAGTGATGTATCGAAGGAACACCCGATTCATGCAAATGGGACCTGCCCATATACGGCGTATCCCAAAGACGACGGAATCAGAATACGACAGCGACCCGATCGAGTGGGAGCCTCGCCGCGCTAGGAGGCGATGGGTTAGTCACCCACGGCAGCTCACACCGCCGAATGCCAGGGCTAACTGGCAACAGCTCGTGGACCGGGCGCGACTCTGCAGGAGAAGCAAGCAGCGGGCCCGGGAGCACCTGCGCCAGTTAGCCGCTGAGTTGTTCGCAGCGTATCACGCTACCACCGACTGGGAGTCCAGCCGGGCGCTGTGGAAAGAATTGGCACAGATCATGAAGATCCTGCGGGCGCGGAGGATCCCGTGAAAATAACGAGCTGAAGCGGCCAAGCCGGACCCTCGCGAATTCCCGACGAAGGCTCGTGGTGCCGGCATCGGACCGAGACGCCCGGCCAATGGACCCGCAGGTCACCCATCGGGCCGGGCTTGCCATCGACATCTGCCCTGCCGTAGATGATGCTGTGGTGGCGTGCGATCGTCTGCTTGCATCTCAATCGGAATTCCAGGTCCGGCGCCCGGGTGTTTATAGGCCGACCGTAGACTCGCGGCGCGAAGGTTCCGCTGTCGCCGCCAGATCGAGGAGAGTTACGTGACCGTTCGCATGGCAATCAATGGCTTTGGCCGGATCGGCCGGCATATTCTGCGCGCCATCGTGGAGCAGGGGCGCACCGACCTCAGCGTGGTCGCGATCAACGACCTGGCGCCGCCGGAGACCAACGCGCATCTCTTGCGCTACGATTCGGTGCACGGCCGCTTCCCGGGCAAGGTGCAGCTCGAGGGCGACCAGCTGGACTGCGGCACCGGCCCGATCCGGGTGCTGGGCGAGCGCGACATCGCGAAGCTGCCCTGGGGCGAGCTCGAGGTCGACGTGGTCGCCGAATGCACCGGGGTGTTCACCAAGCGCGACGCCGCCGCACGCCATCTCGAGGCGGGCGCCAAGAAAGTGCTGGTCTCGGCGCCAGCCGAGGGCGCCGACATCACGGTCTGCTACAAGGTCAACCACGCGCAGCTGCGCCCCGAGCACGAGGTGGTGTCCAACGCGTCCTGCACCACCAACTGCCTGGCGCCGGTCGCCAAGGTCCTGCACGACGCGGTCGGCATCGTGCGCGGCCACATGACCACGATTCACTCGTTCACCAACGACCAGAACCTCCTGGACGTGTTCCACAAGGACCTGCACCGGGCGCGGGCGGCGACGCTGTCGATCATCCCGACCTCCACCGGCGCGGCGCGCGCGGTCGGCCTGGTCCTGCCCGAGCTCAAGGGCAAGCTGGATGGCGTCGCCTTCCGCGTGCCGACCGCGAACGTGTCGGTCGTCGACTTCACCTTCATGCCCAAGCGCCAGACCTCGATCGAGGAGATCAATCAGGCGATCGTGGCGGCGGCCGACGGGCCGATGCAGGGCGTCCTTGGCTTTCATCGCGAGCCGCTGGTCTCGGTCGACTTCAATCACCACAGCAACAGCTCGACCGTCGATCTCGGCGCGACCAAGGTGCTGGAGGGCCAGCTGGTCCGCGTCGCCTCCTGGTACGACAACGAGTGGGGCTTTTCCTGCCGCATGGGCGACGTCGCGGCGCTGCTCGGCGCGCTGTGATCGGGGCCGCCCGATGGCCCGCTTACGCACCCTCGACGACCTGGAGGTGGCCGGGCGCACGGTGCTGGTGCGGCTCGATCTGAACGTGCCGATGCAGGACGGCAAGGTGACCGACGCCACGCGGATCGAGCGCTCGGTCCCGACCGTCAAGGAGCTGTTGGGCAAGGACGCCAAGGTCGCGATCCTGTCGCACTTCGGCCGGCCGAAGGGCAAGCGCGAGCCGTCGATGTCGCTCGCGCCGCTGTCCGAGCCGCTCGGCGCCGCGCTCGGGCGCAGGGTGGCGTTCGCCGAGGACTGCATCGGGCCGGCGGCCAGGCGCGCGGTCGAGGCGCTCCGGCCCGGCGACGCGGTGCTGCTCGAGAACCTGCGCTTCCATCCGGGCGAGGAGAAGAACGATCCGGCGTTCGCCGACCAGCTGGCCGCGCTCGGCGAGGCCTACGTCGACGATGCTTTCGCCGCGGCGCATCGGGCGCATGCCTCGATCACCGGGCTGGCCGAGCGTCTGCCCGCTGCGGCGGGCCGCCTGATGCAGGCGGAGATCGAGGCGCTGACCCAGGCACTCGATGCGCCCGACCGGCCGCTTGCGGCCCTGGTCGGCGGCGCCAAGGTGTCGACCAAGCTCGAAGTGCTCGGCAACCTGATCGAGCGGGTCGATCTCCTGGTGCTCGGCGGCGGCATGGCCAATACCTTCCTGTCCGCCAAAGGCACGCCGGTCGGCAAATCGCTCTGCGAGCAGGACATGGCGGCCACCGCGCGCGCGATCATTACCCAGGCGGAAAGCCGGGGCTGTCAGCTGCTGCTGCCGGTCGACGGCCGCGTCGCGCGCCGGCTCGAGGCGGGCGCGCCGTCCGAGGTGGTGCCGATCGAGCGAGTGCCGGAAGACGCCATGATCCTCGATGTCGGACCTGGCACGGTGCAGCTGATCGAGGAGCAGCTGGCGCGGTGCCGCACCGCGGTCTGGAACGGGCCGCTTGGCGCGTTCGAGATCCCGCCGTTCGATCAGGGCACGGTCGCCGTAGCGCGGCGGGTGGCGGCGCTGACCAAGGCCGGCAAGCTGATGAGCGTCGCGGGCGGCGGCGATACGATCGCCGCGCTGGCGGAAGCGGGCGTGCTCGAGCAGATGTCCTACGTCTCGACCGCCGGTGGCGCTTTTCTCGAATGGCTGGAAGGCAAGGAGCTGCCGGGCGTCGCCGTGCTGCGCCAGGAGTAGGGGCCGCGCAGGTCGTGGTCCATCATCTCGAGCAGGCGCGCTCCGCCCTCGCTGCCGCGGCCGAGGCGGGCTGCGCGATCGAGCTGCGTAGCGCCCCCGGTGCAGCGGGCTACGCCGGTGTCGGCTACCTCAAGGCGCTCGGCGATGAGGTCGGCCACGAGCTGCTGGTCGACTGCGGCGATGATGCCGGGCTGGTCATGGCCGCCCTGCGCACGGGCTGCAGGCGGATCGCCTTTTCGGGCCGCGACGACGTGGCACGCCGCCTGCACGACATGGCCGGGCAGCTGGGCGCCGTCGTGGAGGCGGACGCGCCCGAGGTGCTGATGCTGCAACCCGAGGACGACGCCGCGGCCATTCTGCGTGCCCGACTTTGCGGCATGAAGGGATCCCTGGGGGTGCCTCGCGATCACACTGAGCGGTAGAACCTCACCAATAACGACGCGGCGGCTCACCCACAGTTATCAGCTTGCCAGAGACCGAGTTTTGCGCGATCGGCTCATACGATGGGCGCAGCCAATCAAACGAGATGCGCTTGCCGTTTATCTCGCGGCGCGCGACCCTCGGGTCCCCTGGTACGCGCGGGCGCTCGCCTTGTGCGTCGCGGCATATGCTTTCTCGCCCATCGACCTGATCCCCGATTTCGTGCCCGTGTTGGGCTATCTGGATGATCTGGTCGTCGTCCCGCTCGGCATCCTCGTGACGATCAGACTGATCCCGCGGGAGCTTATGACCGAACACCGGGCAGCCGCGACCCTGCTCTTGGAACGGCCGGTGAGTCGGGCAGCAGCAGCGGTGATCGCTCTGATCTGGGTCGCAGCGATCTTGTTAACCGCCTGGATCGGCTATGCGTACACGATCGGCTCCGGCTGAGACCGCCCCGGCCGCCTTGCCTTGCGACCGTGCGCGGCGCTATGTCAGCAGCAGGGAGCGACCGCTGCACCAGCCGGGACGTCGCGGCGCGCCGAGGCTGCCGCGGGACGCCATCGAAAGGGAGTCGAGCCATGCAGATCACCCCCGAGGTCAAGGAGATCCTGTCCTGGTACGAAGGCGACAATGCCGGGGTCAAAGGCAATCTCGCGCGGCTGCTGATGCACGGCCGTCTCGGCGGCACCGGCAAAGTGGTGATCCTGCCGGTCGACCAGGGCTACGAGCATGGCCCGGCGCGCAGCTTCGCGAGCAATCCCGCGGCGTACGACCCCCACTACCTCTACCAGCTGGCGCTCGATGCCGGCCTGTCCGGTTACGCGGCGCCGCTCGGCCTCTTGCAGCAGGGCGCCGACACCTACGCCGGTCAGCTGCCGACGATCCTCAAGATGAACAGCGCCAACAGCCTGGCCGCCGGCGTGCAGGATCAGGCGGTCACGGCAACCGTCAAAGATGCGCTGCACCTCGGCTGCGTCGGCGTCGGCTTCACCATCTATCCGGGCTCCGAGGCCTGCTACGACATGATGGAAGAGCTGCGCGACCTCATCGCGGAGGCCAAGTCCTATGGCCTCGCCGCCGTGGTCTGGTCCTACCCGCGCGGCGGCAAGGTGACCAAGGAGACCGCCTTTGACGTGGTCGCCTACGCTGCGCACATGGCGGCGCTGATGGGCGCGAACGTGATCAAGGTCAAGCCGCCGTCGGCCGACCTCGATCTGGACGCGGCCAAGAAGGTGTACCAGGCCGAGGACATCGACACCTCGACGCTCGCGGCGCGGGTGCGCCACGTCATGCAGTGCGCGTTCGCCGGCAAGCGCCTCGTGGTGTTCTCGGGCGGCGAGGCCAAGGACACGGAGGGGCTGCTCGATGAGATCCGCCAGATTCGCGATGGCGGCGGCTCGGGCTCGATCATCGGGCGCAACAGTTTCCGCCGGCCGAAGCACGAGGCGCTCGCCCTGCTCGACGAGGTGATCAAGATCTACCTCAACGAAGCGTGAGCCGCGCGGACGAGACGGCCGACCCCGGCCGGGCGGGCTGTCAGCTGCTGCTGATTGGCCCGCCGCGCTACGACCCGGAACTTCTGGCCGAGCAGCTCGCCGCGGCGCTCGCGGTCGGCGCCGTCGCCGGGTTCGTGCTGCCGGTCGACCTCGCCGGCCCGCGGCGAAGCAGCGTGAGCGCACGACTTGCGCCCGTGCGCGCGGTGTGCGCGCAGGCGGGCACCGCCTGCCTCGTGCGCGACCACGTCGGGCTCGCCCTTGAGATCGGCGCCGATGGTGTCCATCTTGGGGGCGGCGCGGCCGACGTGGCAGCGCGCCGTGCGGTGCTGGGCCGCGACCGGATTCTGGGCCTGTCCTGCGGGCGTTCGCGCGATGCGGCGATGACCGCGGGTGAGGCCGGCGCCGACTACGTCGGGTTCGGCGACCTCGGGCAGCGTCCCGGGCATGAGGTGTTCGAGCTGCTGGAGTGGTGGAGCGAGCTGTTCGTGCTGCCGTGTCTCGCCGAGGCGGCGATGGCGGAGGGCGACTGCGCGGCCCTGGCGCGTGCTGGGGCCGACTTCGTGAGCGCCGATGCGAGCACGTGGACCGACCCGGCGGACGCAGCCGCCGCGGTCCGCCGGCTGCACGACGAGCTGGCATCGGCCTAGTGGATCGCGGCCCCGGTTCGGCTTTGCCGGCCGGCCCGATTGGGCTAGACAGGCCGCGCGATCGAGAACGACCGCCGCGGTGGCGGCTCGCAGGTGATCCCAGGTGACCCGCACATGAAGATCGACGGCAACGCGATCCGCCCCGGCTACGTGCTCGAATACCGGGATCGGCTCTGGATGGTGGTCAGAGCCGAGCACGTGAAGCCCGGCAAGGGCCCTGCCTATCAGCAGGTCGAACTCAGAGATCTGGTCGATGGGACCAAGCTCAACGAGCGGTTCCGCGCCGCCGAGACGGTCGAGCGCGTTCGTCTCGAGGAGAAGGAATACCAGTTTCTGTACAACGACGCCGGCCAACTCAACCTGATGGAGCAGGAGACCTTCGAGCAGACGACGATCGATCAGGATCTGCTCGCCGACACCCTGCCGTTCCTCCAGGAGGGCATGACGATCACGGTCCAGGCGTACGAGGGGCGGCCGCTGATGGCGCGGTTGCCCGAGACCGCCGTGCTCACGGTGATGAAGGCCGATCCGGTGGTCAAGGGTCAGACCGCGGCCGCGTCGTATAAACCGGCGGTGCTCGAGAATGGCGTGCGGATCATGGTGCCGCCGCACATCGAGGCGGGCACCCGGGTCGTGGTCAACATCGCCGGCGCGAGCTACGTCGAGCGCGCCCGAGACTGACTGCCGCGATCGGGTCGGCCATGGCGCTGCGTTCCGCCAACATCACCGTGATGATCCAGGCCGTACACAAGGCGGCCCGGCCGCTGGTGCGCGACTTCGGCGAGGTGGAGAACCTCCAGGTCTCGATCAAAGGCCCGGGCGATTTCGTCAGCGCGGCCGACCGGCGCGCCGAGCAGACTCTGCGCCGTGAGCTCGGCCGGGCGCGACCGTCCTTCGGTTTTCTGTTGGAAGAGAGCGGCGTGATTCCCGGCGAGGATCGCGACCAACGGTGGGTGGTCGATCCGCTGGATGGCACCACGAACTTCCTGCATGGCCTCCCGCACTTCGCCATCTCGATCGCGCTCGAGCGCCGCGGCGAGCTGGTCGCCGGCGTGGTCTACGATCCGATCAAGGACGAGCTGTTCTGCGCGGAGAAGGGTGCTGGCGCCTATCTCAACGACCGTCGCCTGCGCGTGTCGGGGCGCAGCGATCTGGCGAACTGCCTGATCGGCACCGGCATTCCGGTGCTCGATTGGCCCGGCCGCGCCCAGGGCTACGCCGGGCAGCTGGAGCGGTTGTCGGGCGAGGTCGCCGGGGTGCGGCGACTCGGTACCGCCTCGCTCGACCTCGCCTATGTCGCCGCCGGCCGGCTGGATGGCTTTTGGGAATTCGGCCTGAAACCCTGGGACGTCGCGGCGGGCATCGTCCTGGTGCGCGAGGCCGGCGGCCTGGTCGGGCGGCTCGAGGGCGAGGGCGATCTCGCAGCCGGCACGCTCGTGGCGAGCAATGCCGTGATCCATCCGCGGCTGGTGCAGTTGCTGCGCGTTAACGAATAGGTGACCAAGTCGTGCTAGGTGGGCCGCGTGTTCGCTCCATCTGTGGTTGGATATGAGCGACGTTTTTGCTTCAACAGGTTATGGCGGGGTGTTAAGACAGCCGCGTAGACGACGCCTGGGCCGACTTGGGGCGCGTCGCGCCGCGCCCTCGCGTGGTGCACGGCCGGCGCCCGCCGAGCCGCTTGGGGCGTTCAGGGGCGACGTCCGACGCCCAATTGGAGAGGTCCGGCGATGAGCAGCCCGCAACGCTTCATCAACCGGATGATCGTGTTCCTGGTGGTGGCCGCGGCTGCCACCGCGACGGCCTACGAGGTCCTGTTCCGGATCTTCATGTACAACCCGCTGCTCAATAGCCTGATCCTCGGCATCCTGCTGATCGGCATCGTCTACATGTTCCGCCGGGTGTTCAGCCTGCGGCCAGAGATCCGCTGGATCGAGGCGTTCCGCACCAGCAAGCCGGGCTTCTCCCTGCAGGCGGCGCCGCGGCTGCTCGCTCCGGTCGCCTCCGCGCTCGGCGAGCAGGAGCGCCGCGGCCGGTTCGTGCTGCCGGCGATGTCGGCGCGCTATCTGCTCGACAGCATCAGCGCCCGGCTCGACGAGAGCCGCGACATCGCGCGCTACCAGGTCGGCCTGCTGATCTTCCTCGGCCTGCTCGGCACGTTCTGGGGGCTGCTCGACACGATCGGCTCGGTCGGCCGGGTGATCAACGGACTGTCGGTCGGCTCGGGCGATCTCGTGACCATGTTCGAAGAGCTCAAGGCCGGCCTTGCTGCGCCCATGGGCGGCATGGGCACCGCGTTCGGCTCGTCGCTGTTCGGCCTCGCCGGCTCCCTGGTGCTCGGCTTTCTCGATCTGCAGGCGAGCCAGGCGCAAAACAGCTTCTACAACGACGTCGAGGAATGGTTTTCCGGGCTGACCCGGCTCAGCGGCGCGGAGCCGCTGTTCAGCGGCGCCGACGTCAGCATCCCGGCTTACGTCCAGGCGCTGCTCGAGCAGACCGCGGAGAACCTCGAAGGGCTGCAGCGCTCGGTCGCGCGCTCCGAAGAGAACCAGGCGACCGTGCATTCCGGACTGATCGCGCTGACCGAGCGTCTGTCGTCGCTCGGCGACCAGATCGCGACCGAGCAGGCGCTGCTCGCGCGGCTGATCTCGAGCCAGGAGGAGCTCCGTCCCGTGCTCGCCCGGTTGGCCGAGGCGGACGGCGGCGGGGTCGACGAGGCGACCCGCAATCACATCCGCAACATGGACGTTTACCTCGCCCGCCTGCTCGACGAGACCGTCCAGGGGCGCAGTCAGATGACCCATGAATTGCGCAGCGAGATCAAGATGGTCGCGCGTACCATCGCGGCCGCCGCGGGCGATACGCGGGTGATGTCGGGCTAGGACTGGGCGATGATCCGTGCGCGGCGCTCGCTGCGCCAGCATCCTGAAATCTGGCCGGGCTTCGTCGATGCGCTGTCGACGCTGCTCATGGTCATCATCTTCCTGCTCGTGGTGTTCGTGCTGGCGCAATTTTTCCTCAGCCAGCTGCTGCAGGGCAAGGACACTCAGCTGCAGAGCCTCGAGCAGGCGGTCGCTCAGCTCACCGAGCAGTTGAATCTCGAGCAGTCGAGTAACGCCGAGCTGCGCCTGTCGGTCACGCAGCTGTCATCGGACTTGCAGTCGGCGCAGGCGGCGCGCGATGACACCGCGGCCCAGCTCGCCGATGTCCAGGCCGAGCGCGATCAGTTCCGCGACCAGATCTCGCTGCTCGAGAATGACAAGGCTCTGCTGACCCAGACCCTGAACGAGATGCGCCAGGAGGCCGCGCGCAACGAGGAGCTCGAGACCGAGCTGCAGCGGAGCGTTGATCTGCGGACTAAGCTGCAGCAGGAGCTCGAGCAGGCGCGGCAGACGGTCAAGACCGATCAGCAGACGATCGAGACCCAGCTCGCGCAGTTGATTCAGCTGCGCCGCGATATCGAGGCGCTGCAGAAGGTGCGCGGTGATCTGGAGGGGCAGGTCGCCGAGATGTCGGCCCTGCTGAAGGCGGCCGAGACCGCGAAGGGCGACGCGGCCAAGGAGATCGCGCGCCTTGCGGATCTGCTGCAAGCGGCTCAGACGGAAACCGCCAAGCTGCAGGCGCAGACCAAGAAGCTGAGCCAGACGGCAGCCGCATCCGCGCAGGAGACCGGCTCGCTCCAGGCCGAAGTGGCCCGCCTGACCCAATTGCTGGAGACGAGGCGCGCGGAGCAGGCGGCGAGCGCGCAGCGGGCGGAGCAGCTGACCGCCGAGCTGAGCAGTACGCGCGACGAGCGGGGCAGCCTGCAATCCGAACTGGCGCGCCTGCAGCGGCTGCTCGTATCGACGCGGACCGAGAACGACGGGCGCCAGGCGCGGATCACCGAGCTCAGCAAGCAGATCGATGCGGCGCGCGACGAGGCGAGCGAGCGCGAGCGCCGCGTCGCCGAGCTGGCGGCCCAGCTCGAGGCGCTACGCAAAGACCGCGCGACCGGGCAGGCCGAGCTGGCCGATCTGCAGCAGGCGCGCGAACGACTGCTCCAGGAGCTCGCTCAAGTGCGTGATCGCTCGGCCGAGCTGGACGCCAAGCTGGCCAGCGAACAGGAGCACACCACCCTGGCGCAGCGCGAGCTGGAGCAGCGCGATGTCCGCATCGAGGAGCTGTTGCGCAGCGCCGGGCGCGCCGAGGAGGCGCTCGCCACGGAGCAGGCGCTGTCGCGCGAGGCGCTGAACCAGGTTGACACGCTCAACCGTCAGATCAACGCGCTGCGCGTGCAGCTGGCGTCGCTCGAGCAGGCGCTCGACGTCGAGCAGCAGAAGGTCGAGGAGCAGCAGGTCACGATCACCGACCTGGGCGGGAAGCTGAACATGGCACTCGCCGGCAAGGTCGAGGAGCTGAGCCGGTTCCGCTCGGAGTTCTTTGGCCGCCTGCGGCAGCTGCTCGGCGAGCGGCCGGACGTACGGGTGGTCGGCGACCGCTTCGTGTTCCAGTCGGAGGTGCTGTTCCCCACGGGCTCGGCCGACATCGACCCGGGCGGCATGGACGAGCTGCGCAAGCTGGCCGACAGCCTGCGCGCGATCAGCGCGGAGATCCCGAGCGATCTGCCGTGGATCCTTCAGATCAACGGCCACACCGACCGGCGGCCGATCAGTACGCCGGAATTCCCGTCGAACTGGGAGCTATCCTCGGCGCGCGCCATCAACGTCGGCAAATTCCTCGTGCAGCAGGGCATCCCGCCCGAGCGCATCGCTGTGGCCGGATTCGCACAGTTTCAGCCGATTGATGATCGCGACGACGAAATTGCCTTCCGCCGCAACCGCAGAATTGAGATCAAGCTCACCACACCTTAGGCGAGCCTCGATCGAGGTGACCCCAAGAAGGACCTAGGGCCCGAATGGCCGGATGGAGGAATGCCGCGATGACAGCAGCCGAACTGCCCATCGTCGAGGTTGCCCGCGAACTCCAGCAGCCCCTGGCCGATCTGGCGCGAACTCTGGACCAGCCGCCCGCGCGCATCGTCAATCAGGCCCTGGCGGAATTCCTCGAACGGCGGCTGCGCCCCGATCTCGGTGCGAGCGGCAGCACCTCGTCGTACATCGAGATGACCGCGCGCGAAGAGCATGACGATGTTTTCTGAGGCGCTCGCGCCGCTTGGGCCCGATCGACTTGCCTGCGGCCCAGCTTCCCTCGATTTGATCTGAGGAGCCGGCAGCCGGCCTCGATCACCCCGATGTGGAATGCGCCGGCCCGGCCCTGATCGATCTGATCGGGCCTCCTGACCGATGGCGCCTATTCGGCGGCGAGCCGCCCGGCGACGTCGAACTGCAATTCGGCCAGCCGGGCGTACAGCCCGTCCTGGTCCACCAGCTCCTGGTGAGTGCCGGTCGCGACCACCTGCCCGTGATCCATCACGATGATGCGGTCCGCCTCGAGCACGGTGGCGAGGCGGTGGGCGATGGCCAGCGTGGTGCGGCCCTGGCGCAGGCGGCGGAGCGCGTCCTGGACCAGCCGTTCGCTGTCGGCATCGAGCGAGCTGGTCGCCTCGTCGAGCAACAGCACCACGGGGTCGCACAGGATCGCGCGGGCAATCGCGATCCGCTGCCGCTGTCCGCCCGAGAGGCGCGCGCCCTTCTCGCCGAGAAACGTGTCGAAGCCGTCGGGCAGGCGATCGAGGAATTCGCTCGCTCCAGCCGCGTCGGCCGCCGCGCGCACCTCGGCATCGCCCGCGTCTGGCCGACCGTAGCGCAGATTGTGCCAAGCATCGGCCGAGAAGATCACCGGGTCCTGGGGGACCAGGGCGATGCGCGCGCGGAACGCCGCGGGATCGAGCTCGCGCAGGTCGACGCCATCGAGGAGCACCCGACCGGCGTCTGGATCGTAGAAGCGCATCAGCAGCTGGAACACGCTGGTCTTGCCCGCGCCGGAAGGGCCGACCAGGGCGGTCGTCGTTCCGGGCTCGATCGCGATGTCCAGCTCGTTCAGGACCGGTCGTTGGGGGTGCGCGGGATAGGCGAAGCGCACGTGTTCGAAGCGGATCCTCCCGGCCGAGCGCCGCGGCAGGGGCAGCGGTGCCGCCGGAGCGACGATCTGCGGCGTCTCGTCCAGCAGCTCGAACAGGCGCTCGGTCGCCCCCGCCGCCCGCTGCAGGTCGCCCATGATCTCGCTGAGCGCGCCCGCGGCGCTCGCCACCACCGCGGCATAGAACACGAACTCGGCGAGCTCGCCGCCGCTGATCCGGCCAGCGACGACGTCGAGCCCGCCGACCCAGAGCACCACGACGATCGCACCGAACACCAGCGTGATCACCACGGCGGCGAGCGCTGCCCGGGCAAGCGCATGGCGCGCCGCCGCCCTGAAGGCCGCCTCCGCGAGCGCGCCGAAGTGACGCCGCTCGCGCTGTTCCTGGGCGAACGCCTGCACTGTCCGCACCGCGTTCAAGGTCTCCTCGCCATGGCCGCCGAGCGCGCCGATACGGTCCTGCGCGGCGCGTGAGAGGCGGCGCACGCGTCGACCGATTACGACGATCGGCACGATCACCAGCGGCACCACGATCAGCACCAGGCCGGTCAACTTGGGGTTGGTGACGAGCAGCAGCGCGAGGCCGCCGACCAGGAGCAGGATATTGCGCAGGGCCTGCGAGAGGCTCGCGCTGATCACTGCCTGGATCACCGCGGTGTCGCTGGTCAGGCGCGAGAGCACCTCGCCGGTGCGCGTCACCTCGAAGAACGCGGGCGACAGGCCGATCACCCGATCGTACACCTGTTTGCGCAGGTCCGTGACCACCCGCTCGCCGAGCCACGTCACCAGATAGGCGCGCGCGAACGTCGCCGCGGCGAGCGCCACGACCACGATCAGGGACGCCTTGAGCCCGTGGTTCAGCGCCTCGACCCGGCCGGCGGCGAAGGCGCCGTCGATCAGGTAGCGCAGGCCGACGCCGAACACCAGAACCGCGCCAGCGGCCACGACCAGCGCCACCAGCGTCGCCGCCGCCTGCCAGCGATAGGGCCGCACGAAGCCAGCCAGGCGGCGCAGCTGACGCAGATCGCGGCTGCCGGGACGTCGGGCGCTCAAGTCGGACATCGCATGGCGTGCACCTTCCACCGCCGCCTCCCCTCGGATCGACCGTCCTGACCCGTCCACCGCTCGCTGGCGCCCGGCGCGGCCGCGCGGATCACGGGCAGGCTTTAGCCCGAACTGGCGGACGGCTCAACCCGCAGGCGGCGCGCCTGCCGCGCCGCGGCGTCAGTGTCCTGCGGCCGGCGCCACGAGCTGGCGGCCGGCTGGGCGCGGCCCAAGATCCGATGCTGGCGGTGCCCATCGCAAGACGCCCGTGCGCCCCTGCATGGTGATGCAGGGCTGCCGCGTGGGCAGGGCCTGAGATTGAGCAAGAAGCACATCCTGCGCCACTGTGGGCAAACCAGCGCTTGACGCCATCGCGCCCGTCGCGTAGCCAGGACGGTCCCCCCAGCCGTGGCGAGGAGCCGGCCGTGGCCGAGCTGACGCGCGCTGAGCGCCTGCAGATCATGCTCACCGAGGACGAGCTGCAGACGCTGGACGACTGGCGCTTCGCGCGCCGCATGCCGAGCCGGGCGGCGGCGGTGCGCGAGCTACTGAAGCGCGGCCTGGCGGCCGAAGGCTTCAGCGTCTCGGAGCGTCGCAAGAAGTCGCAGGAATACGGCGTGCTGCCGCGGCGGGACGACGACAGCGCGTAATTCAAGGCAAATGGCCCGGCGAGTACCGGGACCGCGAGACACCAGCACAATCGAGCCCGACGGTTCAGTCCGTGCATCGGCCCGAGCGCGACACCCGGTCTATGGCCGACGCTCGCGCGCCGGGCGCGGATCTTCGCTACTGCGCGGCGGGGCGGGCGGCTTCGGCGGTCTCGGCGCGGAGCGGCGGCTCGAGCAGGAGGCCGAGCGCGCTCGCGCTGACGCGCACCAGATCGCCGTCCTGAATCCGGCCCTCGAGCAGCTCGAGCGCGAGCGGGTTCTGCAGCTCGCGCTGGATCACCCGCTTCAGGGGCCGCGCCCCGTAGACCGGATCGTAGCCGGCGTCCGCCAGCCATCGCCGCGCCGCCTCGTCGACCTTGAGCGTGATCTTGCGCTCGGCGAGCAGCGCCTCGAGCCGCTTCAGCTGGATCGCGACGATCCCGGTCATGTCGTCGCGCGACAAGCGACGGAACAACAGGATCTCGTCGAGGCGGTTGAGGAACTCCGGACGGAACGCCCGGCGCACCTCGTCCATCACCTCGCCGCGCACGGTGCTCACGTCGGCGCCGTCGGGCAGGTCGGCGAGATATTGCGAGCCGAGGTTCGAGGTCAGCACGATCAGCGTGTTGCGGAAGTCGACCGTGCGCCCCTGGCCGTCGGTGAGGCGGCCGTCGTCGAGCACCTGGAGCAGCACGTTGAACACGTCCGGGTGCGCCTTCTCGATCTCGTCGAACAGGATCACCTGGTACGGCCGCCGGCGCACCGCCTCGGTCAGGCTGCCGCCCTCCTCGTAGCCGACGTA
>JBKPNX010000051.1:0-8615 GCA_046732855.1 Pseudomonadota bacterium | reverse complement strand
GACCGAGATCGTGGTCGGCGAAGGCGGCGAGGTCGAGGTCGGGGCCCTGCTCGGATCGATCAATGACGAAGCGTCCGTCGGAGCGGCGCCGACCAGATCGCGTCAGGCCGAAAACCTGACCCGGTCGGCCCCCGGCGAGGGCAACGGCGCCCTCGCGCCGGCAGTGCGCAAGCTGCTCGACGAGCACGGTCTGGACCCTTCGATGATCACGCCGAGCGGGCCGAAAGGCAACATCACCAAGGGCGACGTGCTCGCCGCGATCGCGGCGGCGCGCGACGCGCCGGCGCCTGCACCGCCCGGCGAGGCGGATCTCACCAAGGCCACGGGCGAGCCGCAGGCCCGGGCAGAACCGCGGCAGGCGCGCAGCGAAGGCACGGTGACACCGATGACCAAGCCCGAATCTGCTGCCGCCCAGGAGAACCCGGTCACCGCCGCACCACGTCCGCCCGCGCCCGCAGCGACGCGACCCGCGCCGGCCGTCGAGGCCAAAGCCGTGCCCCCTGCCGGGCGCGGCCGCGAAGAGCGGGTCAAGATGACCCGCCTGCGCCGGCGCATCGCCGAGCGGCTCAAGGAGGCGCAGAACACCGCAGCCATCCTCACGACCTACAACGAGGCCGATCTCGGCGCGGTGCAGGAGTTGCGCCGACGCTACCGCGACAGCTTCGAGCACAAGCACGGCGTGCGCCTCGGCTTCATGTCGTTCTTCGTCAAGGCGGCGGTCACCGCCCTGCAGGCGTACCCGGCGGTCAACGCCGAGATCGACGGCGAAGAGATCGTGTACAAGCACTACTATGACGTCGGGGTCGCGGTCGGCACGCCATCGGGGCTGGTGGTGCCCGTGGTGCGCAGGGCCGATCAGCTGGGCTTTGCGGAGGTGGAAAAGGCGATCAACGATCTGAGCACGCGGGCGCGCGACGGCCAGCTCGCCATGGACGAGCTGGTCGGCGGCACCTTCACCATCTCGAATGGCGGCGTGTATGGCTCCCTGATGAGCGCGCCGATCCTCAACCCGCCGCAGGTGGGCATCCTCGGGATGCACAAGATCCAGGACCGTCCGGTGGCGATCGACGGTGAGATCAGGATTCGACCGATGATGTACCTGGCGCTGAGCTACGACCATCGCATCGTCGACGGGCGCGAGGCGGTCGGCTTCCTGGTCAGGGTCAAGGAGTGCATCGAGGATCCCGAGCGGCTGCTGTTGGACGTCTGACGAGCGGACTGCCGGGTGCGGGCGGCCGCCGCGCATCCTGCACGATACGGAACGCTGAATGAGCGAAGAGCTGTTCGATGTCGTGGTGATTGGCGGGGGGCCGGGCGGCTATGTCGCAGCGATCCGCGCGGCCCAGCTCGGCATGAAGGTCGCCTGCGTCGAGAAACGCTCGACGCTTGGCGGCACCTGCCTGAACATCGGCTGCATCCCCTCGAAGGCGCTGCTGCACTCCTCGGAGCTCTATGCCGAGGCTCGCGACGGTCTCAATGCGTATGGCATCAGGATTCCGACGGTCGAGCTCGACCTGCCCGCGATGCAGGATCAGAAGGCGAAGGTCGTCAAGGAGCTGACCCAGGGCGTCGAGTTTCTGTTCCGCAAGAACAAGGTGACGTCGATCAAGGGGGCGGCGCGCCTCGAAGCCCCAGGCCGGGTCGCGGTCGAGCTGAACGCCGGCGGCGGTCAGATGCTGCAGGCCAGGAATATCGTGATCGCGACCGGATCCGAGAGCGCCACCGTGCCTGGACTGGCGATCGACGAGCAGCGCGTCGTCTCCTCGACCGGGGCACTCGAACTGCAAGAGGTGCCGGCGCATCTAGTGGTGGTCGGCGCAGGCTACATCGGGCTGGAGCTGGGCACGGTGTGGCGGCGTCTGGGCGCCAAGGTGACCGTGGTCGAGTGGCTGGATCGGATCACGCCGGGCATGGATCTCGAAGTGTCGCGGCAGTTCCAACGCCTGCTGTCGCGCCAGGGGCTCGGCTTCAAGCTCGGCACCAAGGTGACCGAGGTCGGCGACGCCGGCGATCGCCTGGTGATCACGACCGAGGCGGTCGATGGCGGCGAGCCGGAAAAGATGAAAGCCGACGTAATGCTGATCGCGGTCGGCCGCCGCCCATACACAGAGGGCCTCGGCATGGAGAACCTAGGGCTCAAGGCCGACAATCACGGCCGGATCGAGGTCGACCGGCACTTCGCGACCGCGGTCGAGGGCATCTACGCGATCGGCGACGTGATCAAGGGCCCCATGCTGGCGCACAAGGCGGAAGACGAGGGGGTGTGCGTCGCGGAGCATATCGCGGGACAGAGCCCGCACATCGACTATGACGCCATCCCGGCGGTGATCTATACCGCGCCGGAAGTCGCGTCGGTGGGCCGGACCGAGGAGCAGCTCAAGGAGGCCAACATCGCCTACAAGGCCGGCAAGTTCCCGTTCTCCGCCAACGCGCGCGCGCGGGCGACGGGCCAGACCGACGGCTTCGTCAAGGTGATCGCCGATGCCGGGACCGATCGCCTCCTGGGCGTGCACATCATCGGCGCCGAGGCCGGCACGATGATCGCGGAGGCGGCGCTCGCGATCGAGTTTGGCGCGTCGTCGGAAGATCTCGCGCGCACCTCGCACGCGCATCCCACGCTCGAGGAGGCGATCAAGGAAGCCGCGCTCGCCGCCCACGGCGCGCCGCTGCACATCTGAGCCCGGTGGGCTGCCGGGCGCTCGCCGTCAGGTCGACAGGCATGTTGCGGTGCGAGCCGCATGGCCTGGACGCCAATGCAGGCCGGCGGGCGGTCGCCCTCGGGTCGGCAAGGATGTTGCGGCGCGAGCGGCGTGGCGCGGATGCCAATGCAGGCCGGCGGGCGCTCGCCGTCGGGTCAGCAAGCATGGGCGCCAACCGATGGGCCATGTACGGCTACTCGAAAGTTGGCGAGGCCCCACCCCGGAAGTCAGCGCAGGCGAGAACCTGTTCTCCGCACTCCGCGCATCTTTCCGTCCCCCCTCCCGGCGCGGCGGCGGATTCCCACCCTGGCACGGCGAGCTTGGTAAACGGTTAAGGTTAGCGAAGGGTTAATGCGCCACCGCGGTCGCGCGGTGCGCGGGCCGCCCTCCGTCCGGCATTGTCTGGACAATATTCCTAGAAGCGGGTAGACTACGCGCTTCCGGAGCCGCCGTTCAGGCGCCTTCATCTCCAGCCGACAACCACCTACAGCTGAGGAATCCGCCATGTCCAGTGCAGGCGCCGCCCATTGAGCGACCGTCAGCACCACTACCGCGCGTGCCGAAACGAGCTGCCGGAACGGTGCGAAGTCGCGCGGGCCGAAGACCGAACAAGGCGCGCTCGGCGCAGAATGCGCTGAAGATGGCACGCGGGCGCGGAAGCATCTCGTGCTGCCCGACGAGGACGCCGCCGAGTTCGCCGGCCTCAAGGCGGCGCTGGTCGAGGAGCTGGCGCCCGTCGGCGCGCTGCAGACCGTGCTCGCGCGCCACGTCGCCGTGGCCGCCTGGCGCCTCGCCCGGGCGGACGGGATCGAGACGGAGCTGCTCGAGGAGCGGCAGTTCGCGCAGGGCGGGCTCGGGCTGGCCATGATCCGTGACGGCACCGGCACGCGCTCGTTCGAGACCGTTGACGGGAGCCAGCACCGACCTTGGTGGTCGCTGCGCTCCGACCAACCGCTATCGCGGCGCCGCGATGGCCGAATTCTGGCGCGCGCTCAAGACGCTCAAGGCGCTCCAGTCCGAGCAGACGGCGCAGGCGAGCAGGTGACCGCGTGCGCTCGGACCCTGGCGACGCAGCCGAGGCGGCGCGCGGCGCGGCCGCCCCTCACCTCGCATCCGCAACCGAACGAACCCGAGCACGGGTCCGCCCCACGGCTGCACTGCGCCCCGACCGAGCCGCCCTCCTGCCCGGCGGCCTGCCCGAACCGATGTATCTGCCAAGCGAGCCGCCCGCGCCCGGCGCGCTGCACGACCCCGCGGCCCGCTGGCCGCCGAACGAACCCGAGTTTGTTCCCACACGGTGCCCGGCGTCAGGTGTCCCCACGGGCCTCGAGCCGCACCCGAACTCGATCCGACCCTAAGGCCTTGCATGCTGCCCGAGCGCTTGCCGAACGAACCCGAGGCCGGTGCGGCGCGGACAACTCGAAAACCAGCAGCGGATGAGGCAGCGGGGGTTACCGCCGATCCATCGGCGCTTCTGATCGCCTACTGCACCGGCAGGTCCTCGAGGTCGCGGCATTGCTGCCCTTCGCAGGAGCGCAGCTCGGTCAGGCGCGCGGCAAGCGCCTCGATCAATGCCTCATCGGCGGTCGGCTCGATACTCTGGAGCTGGTCGGGATCGGCCCTGAGGTCGTACATCTCGCGCTCGCCGTTGTTGTAGGCGATGTAGGTGTAGCGTTCGGTGCGGATCGCGAGCGCGTTCGCGGGCTCCAGGCGCTCGTCGGACTCGAGACCCAGGCGCTGGATGAGAAAGCTTCTGCGCCAGGGGACGCTCGGGTCATCCAGGAGCGGCATCAGCGAGCGGCCGTCCACGAACTCCGGCGGCTCGATCCCGGCCCAGGCGGCAAAGGTCGGAGCGAGATCAATGTTGAGCGCCATGCCGCTCACCGTCCGGCCTTTGGCAATGCCCGGCCCGCGCATCGCGAGCGGCACCCGGATGTCCTCCTCGTAGGCCGTGTCCTTGCCCTCGAGCATCCGGTGCGCACCGAGATGAAAGCCGTTGTCGGACGCATAGACGAGGTAGGTACGCGCGAGCTCGCCCGTGGCCTCCAGCGTCGCGACCAGCGTCGCCACCAGCTCGTCGACCGCCTGCAGGCTCTCCAGACGCTGGCGATGGTGGGTCGTGATCTCCGCGATCTGATCCTGGTCCAGGCGCGCCAGCTCCTGGATGAAGCCCGGCTTGTCGCTGACGTCGTCCTCGTTGAAGGATGCAGATTGCGGCAGCTGCGCATTCTCGAACATGCCCTTGTGGCGCGGCGCCGGATTGTACGGGCTGTGCGGCGCGAACGGCGCGACGTAAAGGAAGAACGGGCGGTTTTCGGCCGAGAAGCGGCGGATGGCGGCCACGGCCTTGCCTGCGATCACGTCGGTCAGATAGTCCGCCGGCGCGCCGCCGTAGGCCACGACCTCGCCGTTCTCATTCAGCTTGTAGTTCACGTTAAAATAGCCGTCGTTGTTGGCGGCGTCCCATTCGTCCCAGCCCGGCGGCGGAGCATCGGTCTCGGTGTAGCCATTCAGGTACTTGCCGTAAAACGCGGTGCGGTAGCCGGCGGCCTGCAGCCAGGTGGCGATCGTCGAGTCCTCGAGTCCGAGACGGCGGAACGTCAGGAACCCGCCCTCCGGCGGCAGATTGCCCAACACCAGCGTGTTGTGCGGGTATTGTCCGCGCAGGATCGAGGCGCGCGACGGGCAGCACAGCGGGTAGGTCGTGAAGAAGCTTGCGAACACCGCTCCCTGGTCTTCGATCAGCGCCTTGACTTTGGACATCGAGGCGTGGATGCCGAGATCCTCGTCGTCGGACAGCACGAACACGATGTTCGGGGGCCTGGCCGTCGGCTGCGCCTGCTGGGCCGGAGCGGCGTCTGCGGCCGTCAGCAACACCGCCCAAAGCATGCACCAAGTCGCGACGGCACGAGGGGAGCGATCGGCACGCATTGGTTCCTCCCTTTGTTCCCGGCGAGCAAAACGGAGCGGCCGCTTCCTGTAAAGAATTGCCCTCGCCGGCTTGCCGGGTAGCTGTCGTCGCGCACGGCGCCCGAGCAGGCGCGATCGGTCTAGATGTCGACCGCGCGCTCAGAACTGGAGCCAGAGATCGAGTCGGTGGTCAGCAGGCGAGCGGGAAGAGGGCTGCCGGCGGCATTGGCCAGCAATGGCACGGTGCAGGGCATCGGGGCGAGCTCTCGGGGAGCGTCGATCACGCATGCTCTTGCGAGCGTCCGCGCCACGATCGACCAGGCCGCAAAGGTGGCCGCCGTGCCGGAGCGACGAGCGTTGCAGTCATCGGCAAGCCCCCGGCCATGCGCGATGGGCTGTCCGAGCGAGGCGCCGCGGCTTCACGTACCCTGCTTCGTGGGATCGCAGACTGGGCCGCGCACGCCGGCGCGGTGGTCAGAGCCGCTTCGGGTGGCGCTCCCGGCGCCGCGCACGCCGCGCGGCCTGATCAGAGCAGATTGTCCATCACCTTGATCACCGCCGGACCGATCAGGACGATGAACAGCACCGGCAGGATGAACACGATCATCGGCACGGTCAGCGTCGCGGGCAGGCGGGCGGCCTTCTCCTCGGCCTTGAGCAGCCGCTGGTCGCGGAACTCGTTGGCCAGCACGCGCAACGACTGGGACAACGGCGTGCCGTACTTCTCGGTCTGCATGAGCGTGTTCACGACGCCGCGGACCGACGGCAGGTTGGTGCGGCGGTTGAAATTGAGCAGCGCCTGCCGGCGGTCGGGCAGGAAGCCCAGCTCGATCGAGGTGAGCGACAGCTCTTCGGCGAGGGCCGGGCTGGCGCCGCCGATCTCGTTGGCGACCCGATCAAGCGCGGCGTCGAGCGACAGCCCGGATTCGGCGCAGATCACCAGAAGATCGAGACCGTCGGGCAAGGACTTGCTCAGCGCCAGCTGGCGCTTTTTGGTCAGGTTGGACACGTACAGCTCGGGCACGAAGAAGCCGAGCACGGCGCCGCCGAGCACCGCGAGCAGCCGCATCCCAGGCGAGAGGTCGCCGAACTCCAGGAGGTACACCAGAAGGAAGGTCACCGCGGCGAGCAGCACGGGCATGGCGACCTTGAAGAACAGGAACACGACCATCGCATCGCGCGAGCGCATGCCAGCCTGGGACAGGCGGTCGTGCAGCTTGTCGGTCTGCTGGCTCTGCAGCAGCTTCAGCGCGGCGACCACCTGGCGCATCATGCCCAGGCCTTCCTTCTGGCGCCTGCGCACGCCCCGCTCCCGGAGGATTTGGCTGCGCAGCTCGTCCCGGCGTGCGGAAAGCATGCGCACACGGCGCTCCATCGGGTGCTTCTCGAGCAGCGCGTACCAGACCGCGAGCACGCTGAGGAACGCCATGACGGCGGCCAGGGTGACGAGGAGGCCGTCGGCGGTCATGCCGAGCGGCAGGACTTGGTCCATGCGGTTCATATGTCGAACCTGATCATCTTGGCCATGATGCCGAGGCCGATCAGCAGGCTGGTCAGGCCGATGCCGATCATCACCCAGCCGCGCGGGTCGGTGAACAAGGTGCTCATGTACTCGGGATTGACGAACGAGATCACGCCGGCCATGACGAATGGCAAGCTGCCGATGATCATCGCCGAGGCGCGCGCCTCCGACGACATCGCCTTGACCTTGAGGCGCATCTGCTCGCGCCGCCGCACCATGTCGGACAGCTTCTCCAAAATCTCGGCGAGGTTGCCGCCAGTCTCCTGCTGGATCGACAGGCTGATCACGAGGAAGTTGAACTCGGGGATCGCGAGCCGCTTGGCGGTCGTCCAGAGCGCCTCGTCCATGGCGACGCCGATGCGCATCTGGTCGGTCACGTCGCGGAATTCCTTGCCGACCGGATCCTGGATCTCGTCGGCGATGGTGCGCAGCGCCTCGCTCGCCGGCAGGCCGGAGCGGATGCCGCGCACGATCAGGTCAAGCCCCTCGGGCAGCAGCGCGATGAACCTCTTGGTGCGCCGCGCGATGCGCCGCGACACCACCATGTGCGGCAGACCGACCCCGAGCACGATCCCGAACAGGACGTTGATCAGCAGCGACAGGTGGAACGTGAACGTCAGTATGGCCGTGGTCACAGCCGCGGTGACCAGCGAGATCAGCAGATAGTCGCCGATCTTGAGCGACCAGCCGGTGCGCGCCAGGCGCAGGCGCAGCAGATTGATGTTGGGCAGGGTCCGCTTGATCAGCCGGTCGAGCGTGGCGATCGAGCTGTCCTGCTTGTTGCGTCGGACGCTCTCGATCGGCCGGTTCTCCTCATCGACCCGGGGCGCCTTTGGCGCCGCGTGCAGCCGCTCGAGCCGGCGCCGCAGCCGGCGCTCGTCCTGCTGGAACACCGTGAACCACAGGACGCTGAGCAGCCCGACAGCGAGCAGGCAGCCGCCGAATACCGTGGCCGACAGGAGGTTCGGGTCGCGGACGATCTGCTGCCAGAGCGGGATCATGCCATCATCGCCTGCTGCAGGGCGCGCTCCAGACCGAAGTAGGCGGCGCGCTTGGAGAAGTGCGGGCGGACGCCGCTCGATTTGAAGTGGCCGACCAGCGTGCCGTCGCGGTTCTCGCCCTGGAACTCGAAGGTGAACAGGTCCTGGGTGGTGACCACCTCGCCCTCCATGCCGATCACCTCGGTCACGTGGGTGATCCGGCGGATGCCGTCGCGCATCCGCTGCACCTGGACGATCAGGTTGACCGCGCCGACGATCTGGGTGCGCACCGCCTTGCTCGGCAGGTTGACCGCCGCCATGCCGATCATGTTCTCCATGCGGGTCAGCGCTTCGCGCGGATTGTTGGCGTGCAAGGTGCACATCGAGCCGTCGTGGCCGGTGTTCATGGCCTGCAGCATGTCGAGCGCCTCGGCGCCGCGCACCTCGCCGCAGATGATCCGGTCCGGGCGCATGCGCAGCGCGTTCTTGACCAGATCGCGCATG
>JBKPNX010000050.1:0-4082 GCA_046732855.1 Pseudomonadota bacterium | reverse complement strand
GCTCGATGAGGCGCGCCTCGGCTGGGACCAGGCTTGGGACCTCACCCGACGGACGCTCGCGTATACCAACCACACGCTGCTGCCCGAAGCACTGGAGAAGTGGCCGCTGCGATGGTTCGAGCTGCTGCTGCCGCGGCAGCTGGAGATCATCCTCGAGCTCAACCGCCGGCTTCTCGCGGAGGTGCGGGCCCGCTTCCCGGGCGACGAAGGCCGCCTCCAGCGGGTGAGCCTCGTCGAGGAGGGCGGCGAGCGCAGGATCCGGATGGCGAACCTCGCCATCGTCGGGTCGCACAGCACCAACGGCGTCGCCGCGATCCATTCAGATCTGCTGCGCACGGTCACGGTCAAGGACTTGGCCGAGATGTACCCCGGGCGCTTCAGCAACAAGACCAACGGCGTAACGCCGCGGCGCTGGCTCCTGCTGGCCAACGCGGCGCTGGCCGGCTGCATCACCGAGGCGATCGGCGAGGGCTGGATCACCGATCTCGCGGAGCTCGAGAAGCTCAGGCCGCTTGCCGGTGACAGCGCCTTTCGCGACGCCGTCCGAAACGCCAAACACAAGTCCAAGTCGGAGTTCGCGCAGTGGCTTGGATCGACCTCCGGGATCACTGTCGATCCGCATTCGATCTTCGACAGCCAGGTGAAGCGCGTTCACGAGTACAAGCGGCAGCTGCTAAACGCGCTGCGCGTCGTCGTGCTTTACGACCGCCTCCGTCAGAACCCCGATCTCAAGATGGCGCCGCACACTTTCTTTTTCGCCGGCAAGGCGGCACCTGCCTACCACCTGGCCAAGATCATCATCAAATTCCTCAATAACCTCGCCGGCACGATCGACAGCGATCCGGCAGTGCGCGGCCGCCTTAGCGTCGTGTTCCTGCCCGAATATTGCGTGTCGCTCGCCGAGCGGCTGATCCCGGCGAGCGACGTCTCGAACCAGATCTCGACCGCGGGATACGAGGCGAGCGGCACGAGCAACATGAAGTTCATGATGAATGGAGCGTTGACCATCGGCACGCGCGACTGCGCGACGATCGAGATGGCCGAGGCCGCCGGCGAGGAAAACTTCTTCCTGTTCGGGTTGACCGCGGAGCAGGTGGTCGGCAGCCAGAGCTGGTACAGCCCAAAGTGGCACTATGACAACGAGCCGGAAACCCGCGGCGCGCTCGACCTGATCTTCTCTGGCCACTTCAGCCGCAACGAGCCGGGCGTGTTCGAGCCGCTGCGCGAGACGCTGCTGACGCGCGGCGACCACTACATGCATCTGGCCGACCTGACGGCCTACCTCGAAGCTGACCGGCGACTGCTCGAGTCGTATGCCGACCCCAAAGATTGGGCGCGCAAGGCCATCCTGAACATAGCCAGCTCCGGGAAGTTCTCGAGCGACCGCACCATCGCCGAGTACGCCGCCGAAATCTGGCAGGCGAGCCCATGCCTGGTGCGGTAGTGGAGAGCGACCGATGATTCCCTCAGACGATGACCCCGGACCAGATCGAGTCGCCGAGGTAACCGAAACGATTCGATCGAAGCAATACGCTGACAGCGTCGCCCTGGACGACGAAGAGGCCGTCGTGCGCGTGCTGTACGAGTCCGTGCTCGGCCTCTGGGGCGTCGTCAACAATCTGAGTCGGCTCCGACCCGTTCGGTGGAAGGGATTCCGGGTGACGATCTTCGGATCGGCGCGGGCCGAGCCCGGCACCTTCGCCTACGACGAGGTCAAGCTCCTCGCGCGAGACCTGGCGGCCATCGGGTGCGAGATCGTCACCGGCGGCGGGCCCGGGCTGATGCAGGCAGCCAACGAGGGCGCGATGGCGGCCGGGCGGGGCGAGCAGTCGATCGGCATCCGGATCCAGCTCGATTTCGAGCAGAAGACGAATCCATTCGTAGGACAGGCGTATGAGCACGGGACGTTCTTCTCGCGCCTGCACCATTTCGTCCTTCTCTCCCATGCGTTCGTCGTCGTGCCCGGCGGCATCGGGACGACACTCGAAGCGCTGATGATCTGGCAGCTTCTGCAGGTCCGGAGGCTCTACGGGACGCCGCTGATCATGATCGGCCGGATGTGGCCGGACCTCATCCAATGGGCGAAAGACCACATGCTCGGCATCGAGCCCCATCTGGCCGATCCAATCGATTTCGCCATTCCCCGGTGCGTGGCTGACCGCGATGGGGCTGTCGCGATCATCCGGGAGTATCACGAACAATGGGTCCGGGAGGGAACATCGACGCCGCCGGAGTCCCCGGTGAATTCCGTCGAACCAACGCCGCGGAGCCGGTCACGGCGACGATCCTCGAATCCAAACTGATGCCAATTCTGCCAGACGCCTTGCTCAGCGCCACGCGCGACGCCAGCTCGCCGCTCGGGGCGACGCCGTGCCCCGATGGTACGAACTTCAGCGTCTATTCGAAGCATGCCACGGCGATCGAGCTGCTGCTGTTCGATCGCCCCGATGATACGAGACCCGCGCGGGCGATCCGCCTCGAGCCTGCGCGCAATCGCACGTACCACTATTGGCACGTGTTCGTTCCCGGCGTGCGCGCAGGCCAGATCTACGGCTATCGCATCGAGGGGCCATGGGATCCCGGAAATGGCCTGCGTTTCGATCCCGAGAAGGTCCTGCTCGTCCCGTATGGCCGAGGCGTGGCCGTTCCCCAAGGCTACGATCGCGGCGCCCCCGGCGACAACAGCGCGACCGCGATGAAGAGCGTGGTGGTCGATCGGGCCGCCTACGACTGGGAAGGAGACGCGCCCCTGCGGCGGCCCGCCGCGCAGACCATCGTTTACGAGATGCACGTGCGCGGCTTCACCCGCCACCCCAGCTCCGGCGTGGACGAAGGGACCCGCGGCACCTACGCTGGCGTGATCGAGAAGATCCCCTATCTCCAGGAGCTCGGGGTCCGTCCCCGCGATATGCCGGCCGATGCACCCGCGGAGCCAGGCGTGCAGGCTGGCTGTGCGACAGCTTGGCCGGGAAGCGGTGCAGGGTCGGAACGATGAGGCATGCGATTGCGGCCGCTGGCGCGGCTTGTGCGCTGGCATCGCCAGTACTGGCTGTGGAGCCCAGCAACTTCAACCTGGCAAGGACACGAGACCTCGTAACCCTATGCTCATGTCAGCCGCATGACCCGCTTTACGCGGAGGCTCTGCAGTTCTGCTACGGCTTTCTGGCCGGTGTCGCGCAGTTTCACCGCGCCATGGTGCAGAATGAGAAGATCGAGCCGCTCGCCTGCCCGGAGAACCCGGTCACCCGCGAGCAGTTGGTCGGCGTGTTTCTCGACTGGGCCAAGGCCAATCCCCAGTCCATGGACGAGCTGCCGGTGGACAGCCTGCGGCGGGCCGCAGCCGCCAAATGGCCATGCGTCAATGATTGATGAACGTCTTGCTCCGATCGAGTCCGGAGAACGGTGATGCGGCGACTCGCGATAATCTCCGCGGGACTCGGTGCCGCGATCTTGCTCGCCGGCTGCACCAGCGATGGCAGCTCGACCGGATATGTCTACAACGATTGGCTCTATCATCATGACGACTGGTACGACGACGACTTCTGGATCTGGGTCGACGACCATCCCGAATGCTGCGATGACCATGACGATATCAAACAGGCTCTGCAAGAGTGGTACACCGGACTTGACCCGGAGCAGCAGCAGGCCGTGCGCGATCGGGTGGGGGTCTGGATGAACGAGCGCGGCGTCGTGCCGGGCGCCGGGCAGTCCCCGAGAGACCTGGTGCTCGATACCGCTGCCGAGCGCTGGAGCACATTGACGCCTGCGGAGCGGCAACAATGGCTCGACCAGCGGCGCGAGCGGATAGAGCGGCGGCAGGCGGCGGGCTCGGCCCGGTCGCTGAGCGCCGACCAGGGCGCCGCCCTGCGCGAGCGCGCGGCTGACCTCAGCCCGGAACAGTATGCGGCGCTGCGCGAAAGCGCCCAGGCCGTCAGTCTCGATTCGGTGTCCGCCCGTTCTTCGCGGCGCAGCTCGACCAGCAATCACCCGGTGCCGAGCCGGGCCGGCTTGTCCCGAGGTTCCGGTTTCCGCTCAGCGGGCGGTCGCTCGCGCGGCGGTGGCGGGCGTCGCCGGTAATTCGG
>JBKPNX010000049.1:0-6737 GCA_046732855.1 Pseudomonadota bacterium | reverse complement strand
CTCCAGCCGGCGCGATGCGGGGGGCGACCACGGCGCCAATCCGGCTGATCGCCCCGAATTCCTGCAGTCGGTCGAGGCGCTCCAGCACTTCCGCTTCGCCGATCCCGAGGCGCTCCGCGAGCACGGCGAACGGGCGCGGCTCCAGCGGGAAGTCGCGCTGGAACTCGTCGAGCAGCCGGCGGTCGGCCGCGTCAGTGGCGATCGTGCTGTGATCGGTTTTCGGCCGCGCCATGGCGCTCTCAAAGACCAATCCGGTTCGCGCGCGCGGCCAGAAAGATGCCGCTCGGCTTGTCCGCAGTGATGGTCGCCAGCCGTTCGTACGTGCGCGTGTCGTAAACCTGGACCTGGTCGGCATCGCGCACCGAGAGCCACACCTGCTCGCCGCGCGGCGTGAACTCGAGGTGCAGCACCGCCGGGCCAGGGTGCAGCTCGTGCACCACCTGGCGGGTCGGCACGTCGATGACCTGCACCACGTCGTTGTCGGGATGGGCGAAATTGACCCAGACCTGTCGCCCGTCCGGCCGCGCCACCGCGAACACCGGCTGGCCGTGGACCGCAACGCGATCGATCTCCTGCCAGGTGCGCCGGTCGACCACCAGCAGCTCGTGCCGGCCGACCGCAGGCAGAAACAACAGGTCGCCGGCTGCGGCCCAGCCCTCGAGGTGCGGCATCTTGTAGACCGGCAAGGGCTCCTCGCCCCGGCCGTATCCGTTCAGGACGCGGCGGACGCCGTGGTCCAGGCCCCAGAGGTCGAGCACCGCCACGCTGTCCTCGCCGAACAGGCCGGCGACGTAGTAGCGGCCGTCCGGGGTGATCGACCCGTCGTAGGGTTGGACGCCGACATTCGCAAACTTGCGGATCGCGGGCTTGGCCGGATCGCTCAGATCGGCGACCCAGATCTCGCCCGCGTCGTACAGGCTGAACACGAGACGGTTGCCCGGGGCGTCGACCAACCCGACCACCTTGGAGTGCGCGCGGCCCTCGCCATAGCTCGCCGGAATGTCGGCGACCGGCTCCAGGCTATCGCCGTCGAACACCTTGACGCCGCCGGGATCGTAGTTGGCGACCGCCACCAGCCGGCCATCCTGCGAGATGGCGCCGCCGATCGCGTTCCCGGCCTGAACGATCCGTCGCTCGATCTTGCCCGCCAGCAGATCGACCTTGGTCAGCCCGCCGTCGCGGCCGAACACGTAGGCGAAGCGGCCGTCCCGGCTGAACACCGCGGAGGCGTGGGAGAGGTCGCCCAGGCCCTCGATCCGGCAGAGGCTGGTGCGGCCGGTGGTCTCGATCACCTGCACGCTGCCCGCCGCGCGCTCGACCACGATGCCGAGATCGCCGGTGCCGCGCAGCATGCCATCGCCGCCCGCGGCCGCGGCGCCCGGCGCCAGCAGGATCATGCACGCGAGCGCGACTCGTTCAGCGCGCATCGGCCAACCCCTCCTTGAGCTGCCCAACCAGCCAGCCCGCTTCGGCCGCGCTGATCTCGAAAGCCCAGGGCGGCATCGGCGTACCGGGACGCCCCTGAAGAATCGTGGCGATCAGCGCCGCGTCGTTCTTGCCGGCCAGATCGGCGGGCAGGAGCGGCGGACCGAGGCCGCCCTTCAGCGTCAGGCCGTGACACGAGCCGCAGTCCTGGCGCAAGCGATAGAGCAGCTCCGCCTGCCGTTCCTGCGACGGCGCCGCCAAAGCCTGGCCGCTGATGAGCGCCGCGACCATCACTGCGACCAGCGCTTTGCCCGCCTCAGCCATGGCCGCGCCGCTGGCTCTGGTCCCCGGTCGTCGTCGTCCGGCCGGCGACCAGCCACACCATGGCCTCGACCACGCGGCCGATCACGAACAGGACCGGCGCCTCGAGCGCCTCGGCGCGCACGCGCTCCGGCAGCTCGGCCAGGGTGGCCGAGCAGACCCTCTGCTCGGGTGTCGTACCGCCCGCGATCGCCGCGGCCGGGGTCTCGGCGGGCAGGCCGGCGGCGATCAGCCTGGCGCTGATCTCCGGCAGGTTGGCAAGCCCCATGTACACGACCAGAGTGGTGTCGGGATCGGCCAGACTCTGCCAGTTCAGATCGAGCCCCATGCCCGCCCGGCAGTGACCGGTGAGAAAGCGCACGCCGCTCGCGAGCCCGCGGTGGGTCAAGGGAATGCCTGCGGCCGCGGCGCAGCCGGCGGCGGCGGTCACTCCGGGAACAACCGTGAACGGCACCCCATGCGCGGCGAGGTGAGCTGCCTCCTCGCTGCCGCGCCCGAACACGAACGGATCGCCGCCCTTGAGCCGCACCACCACGCGCCTCGGCCGGGCGAGCCGGAGCAGCAGGTCGTTGATCTCGGCCTGACCCATATGATGGGCGGCGCTCGCCTTGCCGACGAAGATGCGCATCGCGCCCCGCGGCACTAGGTCGAGCACGCCGTCGCCGACGAGCCGATCGTAGACCACCGCATCCGCCCGCTCGAGCACCCGCGCGGCCTTGAGGGTTAGGAGCTCGGGATCGCCAGGCCCGGCTCCGACCAGATAGACCCAAGGTGTCGCCCTCTCGCTCACCGCCTCGTCCTTCTGCCTGCCCACGGGGTTGTAGTTGTGGAGGGGTTGTGGAGGGGTCGCAGCGCGACCCCTCCCGTCTCCCGCGTTGTCTCAGTAGACGTCGTTGCGCGTGTTGTAGACGTTGAACTTGCCGGTCGGCGTGACGATCTGATCGCCCTTGATCACGTGCTTCAACTTCAGCGTCTTGTCGTCGACGATGACGATCGCCGATTGCTCGTCCTGAGCGTTCCAGACCGAGAACCACACCTCGGTGCCCTGCTTGTTGAACTCGGGCTGCACTACCCGTCGCTGACCTTCCGCGATGCCGGACCATTCGCCGATCGGCAGCACCTCGTACGCCACCTCGTCCTCGTCCTCCTCGTCATCGTCCTCGAGATCGTCGATCTTGAACACCGCGACCGAGGAGGCGATCTCCGGCTCCGGATTGAGCGGGGTGTCGACATAGATGTGGTTGGAGTTCGGGTGGGTCTTGATGAACAGCGAGCCGCCGCCCTGGCCTTTCAGAGTTTCAACCACCTTCCAGGCGTGGTCGGGATGCCCTTCCGGGTCGGTGCCGACCAGGGTGATCGTCTCGTCGCCGAGATGGCTGGTCGCCCATACCGGGCCGTACTTCGGATGAACGAAGTTGGCGCCGCGGCCGGGGTGCGGGGTTAGCCCCTCGCTCTCGATCAGAGCCTCGAGACGGCCCTCCTTGGTATCGATCACGGCGAGCTTGTGACGAGCGTTGGCGGCGACCAGAAAGTAACGTCCGGTGCTGTCGAGGCCGCCGTCATGCAGGAAGCGCTCGGTGCCGATGTCGGTCACGCGCAGATTCTTGATGTCCTCGTAGTCGACCAGCAACGTGTGCCCGGTCTCCTTGACATTGACGATGAACTCGGGGCGGTAGTGCGAAGCCACGATCGAAGCGACGCGCGGCTCGGGGTGGTATTCCTGGGTGTCCACGGTCATGCCGCGGGTCGAGACGATCCGGAGCGGCTCGAGCGTGGGGCCGTCCATGATCACGTATTGCGGCGGCCAGTAGGCGCCGGCGATCGCGTAGCGATCCTCCCAGCCTTGGTATTTGGAGGTCTCGATCGAGCGCGCCTCGAGCCCGATCTTGACCTCGGCGACGATCTGCGGCGGATCCATCCAGAGATCGATCAGATCGACCTTGGCGTCGCGTCCAATGACGTAGAGATAGCGTCCCGATGCCGAGATGCGGGAAATGTGCACCGCATACCCGGTATTGAGCACGGTGACGATCTCGTACGTATTGCCGTCGATCAGCGCAACCTGCCCGGCGTCGCGCAGCGTCACCGAGAACAGATTGTCGATGTCGAGGTCGTTCATCTGCCGGGTCGGCCGCTGCTCGACGGGGACATGCACCTTCCAGGTGTCGCGCACCTCGGCCATGCCGAACTCGGGCGGCGTCCCCGGATCGTTCAGGAGGTAGCGCGCCATCAGGTCTACCTGCGCCTCGGTGAGATCGCCCGAGGTGCCCCAGTTGGGCATGCCGGCCGGCGAGCCGTAGGTGATGAACGCCTGCAGATAGTCGTAGCCGAGCTCGCGCGTCAGGTCGGGGGTGAGCGGCTTGCCGGTGGCGCCTTTCCGCAGCACGCCATGGCAGCCGGCGCAGCGCTGGAAATAGATCTGATTGGCTTCGGCGAACTCAGCCTCGGTCAGGGTAGGCACGCCCGGCTTTTCGCCAGGCGGTTCGACCGGCGCCTCCTTGAGCACGTCGAGGCTCGGCTCGTAGCGATCTTGCGGCTTAGTCTCGTGCTTCTGGATGTCTTCCGGCTTGGGCTGGGGCGCGGCCTGCTGGGCGTGCGCGGCCGGGCCAAGGCTCAGCGCGGCGCCCGCGGCCGCGATGATCGCGAGGCGCAACGCGAGATTGGGCATCGTTCGACCTCCCCGACGATTCTCGGCAAAGCTAGAGACCGCCGTGCGAGGAAGCTTTGATCAAAATCAAGTCAGGCCGATTACGCGCCCCGGTCGTGCCGCACGGGGCGCGCGTCATTTGAGATCGGTCAAGGACAGTTCCTCCCGGCGCCGCGATTCTGCCCTGCGAGTTGAGTGATTGAGACGTTGCATGGCCGCGCACTTCAGCCAGACCAGGTTTCGCGGGACTGTGGCGGCGATCGAGCGGATGCTCGCGGCCGCGGCGTTTGTCTTCGCTCACGTCGTCGGCGTCGGCTCGGCCGCGTTCGCCCAGGATGCCGCACGCCTCGCCGAAGTGATGCCAGGTGCGACGCGGGTCGGCGTCGTGGAGGGCGAGCCGCCGGCCGCGCCCGCGTACCGCGGCGACGAATTGCTCGGCTACGTCTTCCACACCCGCGAGGTGGTTGCCTCGGCGGGCTATTCCGGCAAGCCGCTCGACGTGCTGGTCGGGCTCGGCCTCGACGGCCGGATCACCGGCGCTTCGATTCTCGAGCAGCACGAGCCAATCCTGGTCATCGGCGTCGCGCACGAGGATCTGGAGGCGTTCGTCGATCAATACCGCGGGCTGGACGTGCGGGCGCCGGTTGCGGTCGCGCGCGCCGGCCGCGGTGCGAATCAGGTCGACGCCGTGAGCGGCGCCACGATTTCCTCGACCGTGATCAACGACGCGATCATCCGCGCCGCCCGCGCCGTCGCAAGGTCGCGCGGTCTGTTCGGCGCGGCGCCGATCGATCTGGTCAGCCATGAACCGGTCGACTGGTCGGGCCTGCTGGCCGACGGATCGCTCCAGCGCCTGGAGCTGACCGTAGGCGAGGTCGAGACGGCGCTGGCCGAGCACGGCGCGCGCCTCCACCCGGACGGGGCTGGCCCCGGGGCGTCCGCCACGTTCGCCGAGCTCTACTTCGCCCTTGCCACGCCCGCCCGCATCGGCCGCAATCTGTTGGGCGATCAGCTGTACAACCGCGTCCTTGCCGAGCTCACCGAGGGCGATCAGCTGATCTTCGTCGGCGGCCGTGGGCTGTATTCTTTCAAGGGCACGGCCTGGCGGCGCAGCGGCGTCTTCGAGCGGCTGCAGCTGGTCCAGGGCGAGCGGACATTTCAGCTGCGCGCGGAGCAGCACCGGCGCGTCGACGAGCTCGCGATCAAGGGAGCGCCGGAGCTGCGCGAGCTGGCGCTGTTCACGCTACCGAAAGACAGCGGCTTTGCCGCCGATCAGCCGTGGCGCCTGGAGCTGCTGGTCGCGGGAACGACCGGCGCGGACCAGCCTGCATACGCGCGTTTTGCCGCGAGCTATGCGCTGCCCGATCGCTATCTCAACCGGCCTGCCGAGCCGCTCGCCGAGCGGGCGGCGCCGCTTTGGCAGCGGGTGTGGCAGGAGCGCAGGGTCGATATCACGGTACTCGGCGTCGCCCTGCTCGCGCTGACCGGGATCCTGGTGTTGCAGGATACCATCGTCCGGCGCCGCCGGCTGTGGCGCTGGCTGCGCCTCGCATTCCTCTGCTTCACGCTCCTTTGGCTCGGCTGGTACGCGTCCGCGCAGCTCTCGGTGATCAACGTCCTAACCTTCGCCGAGGCGCTGCGCACCGGCTTTCGGTGGGACATGTTCCTGCTCGAGCCCCTGATGTTCATCCTGTGGAGCTACGTCGCGGTCGCGCTCCTGTTCTGGGGGCGTGGCGTGTTCTGCGGCTGGCTCTGCCCGTTCGGCGCGCTCCAGGAGCTGACCAACCAGCTCGGCCGCCGCCTCGGCCTGCGTCAGGTCCGCATGCCCTTTGCCCTGCACGAGCGCGTCTGGCCGCTCAAATACATCGTCTTTCTCGGCTTGTTCGCGCTCTCGCTCGGGCCGATGACGCTCGCGATCCGCTTCGCCGAGGTCGAGCCGTTCAAGACCGCGATCGTGCTGCGGTTCGATCGCGCGTGGCCGTTCGTCGCTTACGCGCTCGCGCTCGTCGGCATCAGCCTGTTCGTCGAGCGGGCGTTCTGCCGCTATCTCTGCCCGCTCGGCGCGGCGTTCGCGATCCCGGCCAGGATCCGCCAGTTCGAATGGCTGAAACGCCACCGCCAGTGCGGCGCGCCCTGCCAGATCTGCGCGGTCGACTGTCCGGTCCAGGCGATCCATCCCGACGGCCGGATCAACCCCAACGAGTGCATTCACTGCCTGGCGTGCCAGGTCAACTACTATGACGCCTACGTCTGCCCGCCGATGATCGACCGCCGCAAGCGCCGGGAGAAGCGCGCCGAAATCCTCGAGGGCAAGCCCGTTCGCGCCGGTCGACCAGCCGTGGAG
>JBKPNX010000048.1:0-43203 GCA_046732855.1 Pseudomonadota bacterium | reverse complement strand
GGGCTTGTCAAACCGGAAGCGGGCGACTAAACAGCTGCCGACTTCTCACGCGGGTTGCGCTGCCTGGTTTGGGCAGACGCATGTTCCGGTGTCCTCGACGGACTCGACCCGCGGCGGCCAACCGGAGCTGGACGACTCTCATGCCGATTCCGACGTTCACCATGCGCCAGCTGCTCGAGGCTGGCGTGCACTTCGGCCATCAGACGCGGCGCTGGAACCCCAAGATGGCGCCGTACCTGTTCGGCGTGCGCAATGGCGTGCACATCATCGACCTGACCCAGACCGTGCCCATGCTGCACCGGGCGCTCGAGGCGACCCGCGAGGTCGCGGCGGCAGGCGGCCGGATCCTGTTCGTCGGCACCAAGCGCCAGGCGCAGGAGCCGGTCACCCGGGCCGCGACCCGGTCCGGCCAATACTACGTCAACCACCGCTGGCTCGGCGGCATGCTGACCAACTGGAAGACCATCTCCCAGTCGATCCGCCGCCTGCGCGAGCTGGACGCCCGAATCGCCGAAGGCACCCAAGGCCTGACCAAGAAGGAGACGCTGCAGCTGACCCGCCAGCGCGACAAGCTGGAGCGCGCGCTCGGCGGCATCAAGGACATGGGCGGTCTGCCTGACCTGCTGTTCGTGGTCGACACCAATAAGGAAGCGATCGCGGTTGCGGAAGCCCGCGCGCTCAGCATCCCGGTCGTCGCGGTGGTCGACAGCAACTCCGAGCCGGACAGCGTCACCTATCCGGTGCCGGGCAACGACGATGCCTCGCGGGCGATCAATCTGTACTGCGATCTGATGGTGGGCGCCGTGCTGGACGGCATCCAGGCGGAGATGAGCGCCTCGGGCGCCGATCTCGGCGCGCTCGAGGAGTTGCCGGAGGAGCCGGTCCTCGTCGGCGACGGCGCGGAGGAGACGCCCGCCTACCAGGCCGACGGCGAAGAGATCCCCGAGCTGCCGCCCGCGCCGGCGCCGTCCGAGGCTGCCGGCGAGACCACTTCGGAGCGCTGACCGCGCCCAGAGGCATGCCGGTCCGACCGGCGCGCCATGGGCCGTAACACGATGTGGGAATGAACGAACATGGCTCCAGTAACCGCCGCGCTCGTCAAGCAACTGCGCGATCAGACCGGCGCGGGCATGATGGATTGCAAGGCCGCGCTGACCGAAACGGACGGCGATTTCGAGGCGGCGGTCGACTGGCTGCGCAAGAAGGGGCTGGCCGCGGCCGCGAAGAAAGCGGGACGGGTCGCCTCTCAGGGTCTGGTCGGCGTCGAGGTGAGCGGACGCCGTGGCGCGGTGGTCGAAGTCAACAGCGAGACCGACTTCGTCGCACGCAATCAGGATTTTCAGGCGCTGGTGCGGGCGATCGCGCGTCTCGCGCTCGATGCTGCGGGTGAGCGCGATCGCCTGCTGCAGAGCAAGGTGCCGGCGAGCGGGCGCAGCGTGGCCGACGAGATCACGCAGGCGGTGGCGGTGATCGGCGAGAACATCAACCTGCGCCGGGCCGCGGTGGTCGAGGTCAGCCAGGGCGCGGTCGGGTCCTATGTCCACGGCGCGCTCGCGCCGGGCCTCGGCACCATCGGCGTTCTGGTCGGGCTGCACTCGTCGGGCGATCCTGAGCGCCTCGCGGCGCTCGGCAAGCAGTTGGCCATGCATGTTGCGGCGGCGAGACCGCAGGCCGTCAGCATCGACCGGCTCGAGGCCGCAACCCTGGAGCGCGAGCGGGCGATCTACGCCGACCAGGCGCGTGCCAGCGGCAAGCCCGACAACATCGTCGACAAGATGGTCGAGGGCCGGGTGCGCAAGTTCTACGAGGAGGCGGTTCTGCTGGAGCAGCCGTTCGTGATCGACCCCAATCTCAAGGTCAAGGACGTGATCGACCGGGTCGCAGAGGAGACTGGCAGCTCGATCGCGGTGACCGAAGTCGTTCGATTCGCCCTGGGCGAGGGCGTCACGGGCCCGGGCCCGGGCGCTGCCGAGGAGGTGCCGCAGCTGGCAGACAGCTAGCGACGCCCGCGTGAGCGCGGGTCTACCTTAACCAGCCCTGATCGGCTGCGGCACAGCACGAGGCGACCGGCTCCATGACCGATATCACCGAGCAGTCCCCACGCTTTCGCCGGGTGCTCTTGAAGATGTCGGGGGAGGCGTTGATGGGCGCCGGCGAGCTCGTCCACGATCCGTCCGTGCTCAATCGCTTGGCCGGAGAGGTGCGCGGCGTTCATGCCTGCGGCATCGAGCAGTGCCTGGTCATCGGCGGCGGCAACATCGTGCGCGGCGACACCGTGGCGGCGAGCCAGGACATCGAGCGCGCCAATGCCGATTACATGGGTATGCTGGCGACCGTCATTAATGCTCTCGCCGTGCAGAGCGTGCTCGAGCGGCTCGGCCTGCAGACCCGGGTCCTCTCCGCAATTCCCATGCCCGCCGTGTGCGAGCCGTACATCCGCCGGCGCGCGATCCGCCACATGGAGAAGGGCAGGGTGGTGATCTGTGCGGGTGGCACCGGCAATCCTTACTTCACGACCGACACCGCCGCCGCGCTGCGCGCCGCGGAGCTGGGCTGCGATGCGTTGCTCAAGGGCACCAAGGTCGACGGGGTCTACTCCGCCGACCCGATCAAGGACGCCGGCGCGGTTCGCTACGACCGGCTGACCTATCACGACGTGCTCGCCCGAGACCTCAAGGTCATGGACGCCTCTGCGATCGCGCTGGCCCGGGAGAGCGCGATCCCGATCGTCGTATTCTCGCTCAACCGGCCGGGAGGTCTGCTAGACGTGTTGCGTGGCCGAGGGCCGCACACGATGATCAGCGGGGATGCGCCACAAGCACAGGAGGCTGCGTCGTGAACCAGTTCAACATGGCCGACCTTAAGAAGCGCATGAACGGCGCGCTCGAGGTTCTGCGCAAGGAATTCGCGGGACTGCGCACGGGACGCGCCTCGGCGAGCCTGCTTGAGCCGATCAGCGTGCCCGCATACGGCTCGGAGTTGCCGCTCAACCAGGTCAGCACGGTGAGCGTGCCCGAGGCGCGCATGCTGTCCGTCCAGGTTTGGGACAAAGGCTTGGTCAAGGCGGTCGAGAAGGCGATCCGCACTGCGGATCTCGGGCTCAACCCGTCGGTCGAGGGCAACCTGATCCGCGTGCCCATCCCGGAGCTGTCCCAGCAGCGCCGCGAGGAGCTGGTCAAGGTGGCGGCGCGGTACGGCGAAGCGGCCCGGGTGGCGGTGCGCAACGTGCGCCGGGATGGCATGGAGCAGCTGAAGAAGCTGGAGAAGGAGGGCGGCCTGTCGCAGGACGAGCAGCACAAGTTCGCCACCCAGGTGCAGGAGTTGACCGATGCCGAGATCAAGCAGATCAACGAGATGCTGACGGCGAAGGAAGCCGAAATCATGACCATCTGAGCGGTGGATGATGTCGCGCAACTTGGTCGAGCCCGCACTGCCGGCAGCCGAGCCCCAGGTTGGCTCGGAGAGAGCCGGCCTCCGACATTTGGCGATCATCATGGATGGCAATCGCCGGTGGGCGCGGGCGCGGGGCATGCCGCCCCTGTTCGGCCACCAGCGAGGCGCGGAGGCCGTGCGTCGGACGGTCGAGGGCTGCCGCAAATGGGAGATCCCATATTTGACCTTGTTCGCCTTCTCCTCGGAGAATTGGAAGCGCCCGGCGAGCGAGGTCGGTGAATTGATGAACCTGCTGCGGTTTTACTTGCGGCGTGAGATCAACGAGCTTGCGCGCGGCGGTGTGCGGCTGCGCTTCTTGGGCGAGCGCGATCTGATGGCCGCCGACATCGCCGAGATGATGGCGGATGCGGAGCAGCGCACGCGCCACAACTCCGCTCTTCTGCTGACGATCGCTCTCAACTACGGCAGCCGCCGCGAGATCGCCGGCGCCGCGCGCCGGCTGGCGGAACTGGTCGCGGCGGGCGAGCTGGACTGTGCGGACATCGATGAGCAGACGTTCGGGCAGACACTGAACGCGCTCGATCTGCCCGATCCCGACCTGCTGATCAGGACCAGCGGCGAGCAGCGGCTCAGCAACTTCATGCTGTGGCAGCTGGCCTACACCGAGCTGATGTTTTTGCCGGTGCACTGGCCGGACTTCAACACCCGCCACCTGGAGCGTGCGCTGGCCGAATTCCGGCGGCGCGAACGCCGGTACGGGGCATCGGTTGCCTGAGGACAGGGCTGCGGTCCGCCTGCGCGTCCTCTCTGCGCTGACGCTGGTTCCGGTCGCGCTCGGGGTCGTGCTGGCGGGCGGCTGGATTTATCCGCTGTTCGTGGCTCTGCTGGCGGCGCTGATGGCCCTGGAATGGCGCCGCCTCAGCGCGGCGCGCTTCGATGCGCGGTACGGACGTCTTGCCGGCGGCATCGCGCTCGGCGTCGGGCTGGTGGCGACGGCACTCGCTTCGCTGGGTCGGCCGCATGCGGCCATGGCCTGCGTCGGCTTGGGCATGGCCCTCGCCGCCGTGCTGGCGCGCACGCGCGCCGCGGCTGCGCTGTGGGCGGCGATCGGGGTAGCGTTGATCGGGCTGCCGACGCTCGCCTTGGTCTGGCTGCGCTCGGTTCCCGAGCTCGGCTTGAGCCTGGTGCTGTGGCTGCTGATCGTCGTGTGGAGCACCGACACCGCTGCGTATGTGGTCGGACGCCGCGTCGGGGGGCTGCGCCTCGCGCCCTCGATCAGTCCGGGCAAGACATGGTCCGGACTGAGCGGCGGCATCATCGGCGCCAGCCTGGCGAGCGCGATCACCGCCTGGGCGCTCGGTTCGGAACGGCTGGTCCAGGCCGCGGGTCTCGGCGCGGTGTTCGCCGTCCTCGCCCAGCTCGGCGATCTTGGCGAGTCAGCCCTCAAGCGGCGCGCGGGCGTCAAGGACAGCGGCTCGCTGATCCCGGGGCACGGCGGCGTGCTGGATCGGGTCGACGGTCTGCTGCTGACGGCGCCGACGCTTGCCCTGCTGGTCGGAGCCAGGGCATGGCCATGGCCCTGACCTGGCCTGCGGCCGATCCGCGGCGCGTCACCATCCTCGGCGCCACGGGCTCGATCGGGCAGAGCACGCTCGATCTGATCGGCGGAGCTCCCGAGCGCTACGAGGTGGTGGCGCTGACCGGTCAGCGCAACGTGGAGCGCCTGGCCGCGGCCGCACGACGGCACCGCACCGAGCTCGCAGTCGTCGGCGATCCGGCGGCCTACGCCGCGCTCAAGGATGCGCTCGCAGGCTCCGGGATCGAGGTGGCCGGCGGCCCGCAGGGCCTGATCGAAGCGGCCGAACGGTCCGCCGACTGGGTGATGGCGGCGATCGTCGGCGCCGCCGGGCTCGAACCGACGCTCGCCGCCGTGCGGCGCGGCGCCATGGTCGCGCTAGCCACCAAGGAAGCCCTGATCTGCGCCGGCGCGCTCCTGCTCGAGGAGGTGCGGGCGAGCGGCGCCGTGCTGCTGCCGGTGGATTCGGAGCACAACGCGATCTTTCAGGCGGTTCAGGGCGAGCGCCAGGACAGCATCGAGCGGTTGTTCCTCACCGCCTCGGGCGGGCCCTTTCGCCGCCACTCGCTGCGCGAGATGGCGAGCGCCACGCCCAGCCAGGCGGTCGCCCATCCGAACTGGCGCATGGGCGCCAAGATCTCGGTCGATTCCGCGACCATGATGAACAAGGGTCTCGAGCTGATCGAAGCGCATCATCTGTTCGGGCTGGCCGCGGACCAGATCGAGGTTTTGGTGCATCCCGAATCGATCGTGCACAGCCTGGTCGGATTTCGCGACGGTTCGGTGCTGGCCCAGCTCGGTCCGCCCGACATGCGCATACCGATCGCCTACACGCTGGGGTGGCCCGATCGCATCCCGGCGCCGACCCCCCGCCTTGACCTGGCATCGATCGGTCAGCTCAATTTCGAACCGCCCGACCTCGAGCGGTTTCCCGCGCTTGGCCTGGCGCGCGCGGCGCTCGCGCGTGGGGGCGCCGTGCCCGCCGTGCTCAACGCCGCCAACGAGGTCGCGGTGGCCGCCTTCCTGGCGGACCGGATCGGCTTTCTCGACATCGCGGCCCTAGTCGAGGCGACGCTCGCCAGCTGCGAGTGTGGCAAGCCGGAAGGATTAGCGCATATTCTTGCGATCGACGCCGCGGCGCGCCGGACGGCTCACGCCCTGATCGGCGGCCGTCCGGCCGCCGCAGCTGCTGGCCTCTGAGGAGCGACCATGGAACTTTTAGCGGTGACCCGCGACCTGTTGGCGAGCGCGGGTACGTACGTCATCCCCTTCCTGATCATTCTGTCCGTGGTCGTGTTCGTGCACGAGCTCGGTCATTACCTGATCGCGCGGTGGAATGGCGTCCGCGTGCAGGTGTTCTCGATCGGGTTCGGGCCCGAGTTGTTCGGCATCAACGACCGCGCGGGCACGCGCTGGAAGGTCAGCGCGCTGCCCCTTGGCGGCTACGTCAAGATGCACGGCGACGCCGATTCCACCAGCTCGACCATCGATCTGAGCGCGCGCTGCGATCCGGACAGTTTCCCCGCCAAGAGCGTGTGGCAGCGCATGGCCATCGTCGTCGCTGGCCCGCTGGCGAACTTCGCGTTCGCGATCTTCGCGCTCGCCCTGCTGTTCGCGACGGTCGGCCGGCCGTTTACCCCGGCCGAGGTGGGCGAGGTGCAGGCGGACAGCCCGGCTGCGGTCGCCGGCCTCGCGCCCGGCGACCGCATCATCGCGGTGGACGGCGATCCGATCGAGAGCTTCGAAGAGCTGCAGAACATCGTGCGCAGTCGCCCCGAGGAGACGTTGGCGTTCACGATCGAGCGCGCGGGCAAGACCTTGGAGGTTCAGATCACGCCCAAGCTCAGCGAGATCGAGGACCGGTTCGGCAACATCCACCGGATCGGGCTGATCGGCGTCAGCCGCTCCGGCGTCGAGTTCAGGCGGACCAATCCGGTGTTCGCCTTGGTCGAGGGCACGAGCGAGACGCTCCGTCTGATCGGCGGCACGCTGCACGCGCTTGGCGAGATGGTCGTGGGCAGCCGCACCACGGAGGAACTCGGCGGACCGCTGCGCATCGCGCAGATGTCGGGTGAGATCGCCAAAGACGGCGTGGTGCCGATGATCTGGTTCACTGCAGTGTTGTCCATCAATCTTGGGCTGATTAACCTGTTCCCGATACCGATGCTGGATGGCGGTCATCTGTCGATGTATGCGATCGAGGCGGCGCGCGGCCGGCCGCTCACCGAGCGCAGCCAGGAGATGGCATTTCGGTTCGGCTTGGTGTTAGTGATCACGCTGATGGTGGTCGCGACCTGGAACGACGTGGTCCAACTGAAACTGATCGAAATCGTCAAGGGCCTGGTGTCCTAGGCGGGAAGGGCCCGGGTTGTTCGAAGCTTGACGGGGAGGAGCGATGCCGCGTGTGGCGGCTTTTGTAGCAACGGTTTGGTTACTGTTGACAATTGGCGGCGCGATCACGTCAGCCGCATGGGCGCAGCAAGGCGGAGCGGTCGCCCCGGCGGGTACGATCCAGGAGATCGAGGTCCAGGGCAATCAGCGGATCGAGGCGGCGACGGTACGCAGCTATCTCGCTGTCGCAGTGGGCGATCCGTTCGATCCGGTCGAGCTCGATCGGTCGCTCAAGAACCTATTCGCGACCGGTCTGTTCGACGACGTCTCGCTGCGCCGCGAGGGCGACCGGCTGATCGTGGCGGTGGTCGAGAACCCGATCATCAATCGGATCGCGTTCGAGGGAAACCGGCGTTTGGACGACAAGACGCTCGAGGCCGAGCTGCAGCTGCGGCCGCGCGTGGTCTACACGCGCTCGCGTGTCCAGAACGCGGTCAGCCGGATCCTCGAGCTCTACCGGCGCAACGGCCGGTTCGCGGCGACCGTGGAGCCCAAGGTGATCGAACTGCCGCAGAACCGGGTCGATCTGGTGTTCGAGATCAACGAAGGGCCGCTGACCAAGGTGGCGCGGATCGTGTTCATCGGCAACGAGGCCTTCGATGACGACGACCTGCGCAGCGTGATCCAGACCAAGGAGGCCGCCTGGTACCGCTTCCTGTCCAGCGACGACACCTATGATCCCGACCGGGTCTCGTTCGATCAGGAGCTCCTGCGCCGCTTCTATCTCGCCCGGGGCTACGCCGATTTCAACGTGCGCTCCGCCATCGCCGAGCTGACGCCGGACGGCGAGCGGTTCGTCGTCACCTTCACCGTCGAAGAAGGCGAGCGGTACGATTTCGGCAAGATCGACATCGAATCGAAAATCCCGGATCTGGAGCCGGAGCAGCTGCGCAAGCTGCTGAAGACCAAGCAAGGCGATGTCTACAATGCCGACCAAATCGAAGATTCGATCACGGCGGTGACCGATGAAATTGGCGAGCTGGGCTATGCATTCGCCCAGGTCGAGCCGGTGCCCGTCAAGCACGAGGCGGAGCACACGATCGATTTGACCTATGCGATCAACCAGGGCTCCCGGGTATATATCGAGCGCATCGACATCGTCGGCAACGTGCGCACCCTCGACGAGGTGATCCGCCGGGAGTTTCGCGTGTCCGAAGGTGACGCCTTCAATACCGCGCTGCTGCGCCGCTCGCGCCAGCGCATCGAGAACCTGGGCTTTTTTGAGAATGTCGAGATCAATACTTTGCCCGGCTCGAGTCCGGACAAGACCCGCATCGAGGTCAATGTGTCGGAGCGCTCGACCGGTGAGCTGTCCTTCGGCGCCGGCTATTCGACCTCGGACGGGCCGCTCGGCGACATTCGCCTGAGCGAGCGCAACTTTCTCGGGCGGGGGCAGTCGATCCAAGGCAATTTCACGATTTCGGGACGCACGCAGGAGATCGACTTCGGCTTCACCGAGCCGTACTTTCTGGACCGCGAGCTGGCGGCCGGCTTCGATCTGTTCCGGCGTAGCACCAACTTTCAGAGCGAGGGCTCGTTTGACCAGCGGACCACCGGCGGCACGCTCCGGGCGAACTATCCGCTGACCGAGCGCTGGCGTCACGGTCTGCGCCTGACCGTGCGCGAGGACGTGATCCACAATGTCGACAATGACGCCTCGCAATTCATTCAGGACGAAGAGGGCAACGCCTTGACAGTCCTGCTCGGCCAGGACCTGACCTACGACACCCGCGATCAGCGCTTTCTTCCTAATGACGGCTATATCCTGCAGCTCAGTCAGGACGTCGCCGATTTTGGCGCCGACACCCAGTTTCTGCGCGTCGAGGGGCGTGGCTCTTATTATTACCCGTTCTATCCCGACTGGGTGCTCAACGTGGCTGGCCGCGTCGGCTACATCTTCGGCCTGGGCGAGGATGTCCGACTGTTCGATCGCTTCTTCCTGGGTGGTGCCACGTTCCGAGGCTTCAAATTCGCTGGCGTCGGACCGCGCGACACCTCGACCGGTGATGCCCTTGGCGGCAAGCTGTTGTACACCGGGACGCTCGAGCAACGCTTTCCCTTGGGTTTGCCAGAGGAGCTCAGGATTTTCGGCAGGGGCTTTCTCGAAGCCGGCAGTCTGGTCGATCCCGATGTCAGCGGGCCCACGGTGTTCGACAGCAATGCGCTCCGGGCCTCGGCCGGTGGCGGGCTGTCCTGGCTGTCGCCGCTTGGCCCGATCAGCGTCGATCTGGCGCACGCCTTCCTGAAGGAGGATGAGGACGAGACGGAACTGTTTCGGATCAGCTTCGGCACCCGCTTCTGAGCGACGACCGGTTGTGTGGCGCGTCGGGACCGCAGTCAACACCGCGATCGCACTCGCGGCGCTGGTCATCGTCGCCTGGTTGCAGCCGTGGCACCATCAAGGCGCGGCGGCGCAGAAGCTGCCGCCTGCGGTCGCGGCGGTGATCGACTATCAGCGCATTCTGCGGGACGCCGCCGCGGCGCGCAGCATCCGCGATCAGATCGAGGCACGGCGCAAAACCTATCAGGAGGAGATCAGCAAGGAGGAGCAGCGCCTGCACGAAATCGACAAGGAGTTCGCTAAGCAGCGCACGGTCCTCAGCCCCGACGACTTCGCCGAAAAGCGTCGGGAGTTCGAGCAGGACGTCGCCGAAGTCCAGCGCAAGGTCCAGGAGCGGCGTCGCGAGCTCGACCGCTTGTCCGCGGCCGCCCTGAATCAGGTGAAGGAAGCATTGATCGCGATCGTCACCGGCATCGCGGACGAACGGGGCTTCAATCTGGTCCTGCCCAGTTCGGAAGTGCTGTTCTTCGCGCGCTCGCTGGATCTGACCGAAGAGGTCCTTGCCAAGCTCGACGCCCGACTGCCCCAGGTGCAGCTGTCGGCGCTCACCGAGCGCCCCGACTGAGCGCGCGTGAGATGCACCGCGACGGCGCCGCGCGGGCGCAGACGCGGGTCACGCGAAACGCCGCTGGCTGGCCTGTTGCTGCTCCCATCGGCATCAGTGGCGTCCGGCCGGGACGTCGCGCTGGGCTCGGGGCACCTCGGCCGCCGAGCCGCTCGCCATGTGCGTTGCGGGAGCATCCGCGCAGGGATGTCAGCTGACGCCGGCGTGACGTCTTGCGCCACTGGAGGGTGATCGACAGATGAATGAGGCGAGCCCGGCCGGCCTGCGTTTGGCAGATTTGGACGCCGAGGCGATTAACCGCTTGATCCCGCATCGCTACCCGTTCTTGATGATCGACCGGGTGGTCGAGATTTTCGCGGACACCAGCGCGGTCGGGATCAAGAACGTGACCATAAACGAGCCGTTCTTTCGGGGTCACTTCCCGGGCCACCCGATCATGCCGGGCGTCCTGATCGTGGAGGCGATGGCGCAGACCGCCGCGGCGCTGGTTGTGGCGAGCATCGGCGCGGAGGCCGAGGGCAAACTGGTTTATTTCATGACCATCGAGCGCGCCCGCTTCCGGCGTCCGGTCGTGCCGGGCGATCAGCTGCGCATCAAGGTGATCAAGCAGCAGAAGAAGCTCGGCGTGTGGAAATTCGTCGGTCACGCGGCGGTCGACGGCAAGACGGCGGCGGAGGCGGAAATCAGCGCGAAGATCATGGACCCGCCGACTCCATGACGGGTCGCCGGCGAGCGGCGATGCGTCTCCGGGGCGGACCAAGCGACTCGCTTCCTTGCGCTGGCGCGGCAAGTCAGGGCCGAGTCGACCGGTTCCGTTTTCGCAAGGCAGACGATTGGGATAAGTGCGCCCAAGCGCGCGGCTGGATCAGCCGTCGACCAAGCGAATTGGCGATCATGCATTGGAACTCCGTGGAGACGGCGAGTGCGCCGCGCTCCCGGTCGAGCGGAGCGGGGTCAAGTGTCAGGCCGGATCTTCCTGCTGGCCGCTGAACCATGGGGCGACGCCATGGGCGCGCGGCTGATCCGGGCGCTTCGCGAGCAGGGCCCCGGCGATCTCGAGCTGGTCGGTGTGGGCGGGCCGCGCATGGCGCGCCGCGGCCTGAGCAGCCCGTACCCGCTGCAGCGACCCTCGTCGCTTAACCTCGCCCGCGTGCTGCCCCCTGGGCCACGCTCATGGCGCCGGCTGCGACAGATCACCCAGGAGGTCGAGCGTCATCGACCCGACTTGGTGCTGACCATCGATTCTCCCGGCTTTGCCCTTCGCCTGCAGGGGCGCCTTGCCGGTCGACCGCTGCTGCGCGTCCAGTATGAGGCGCCGCAGGTGTGGGCATGGCGCGAGACGCGCGCCGCGCGGCTGGCGCGCAACGTCGATCACCTGCTGGCGCTGCTGCCGTTCGAGCCGGCGTTCTTCCGGCGTTACGGAGTCCCGTGCAGCTTCGTCGGTCACCCCCTCGTCGAGGACGTGAGCCCCGCGGCGGAGGGGCGGCGCTTTCGGCGTCGCTACCAGCTGTCGGCAGACGCTCCGGTATTGTGTCTGTTGCCGGGCAGTCGAGCGAGCGAGATCAGGCAGCATCTGCCGGTGCTCGAGCAGGCGGTGGCGCTGATCTGGCGCCAGGTTTCGCAGTTGCGCGTGGTGCTGCCGACGCTCGCCAGCATGGCGCCGCTGGTCAAGCGGCTGGTCGCCTCTTGGCAACTGCCGGTGCTGGTGCTGGAGGATCGCGCCGAGCGGTTCGATGCCTATGCCGCAAGCTGGCTGGCGATAACTGCTTCCGGCAACATCTCGCTGGAGGTCGCGCTTGCCGGGCTGCCCGCGATCTCGATTTACCGGACGGGGGCCTGGACCGGCTTGCTCGCCCGGCGCTTGACACGGATGCCGCACGTCAACATGGTCAATCTGATCCTCGGCCGTCCGGCCGTTCCGGAGCTTTTGCAGGAAGACTGCCGCGCGGATCGGATCGCCGCGGCCGCCGTCCGGCTGATCGGAGACGAGGCATTGCGGCGGGATCAGCAGAGCGCGCTGGCCGAGGCAGTCGGCCGCCTGCGCGGCAACGACGAACGTCCGCCGAGCCAACGGGCTGCGGCCCGGATCCTCGAGTTGCTGGCGGAAACACCCAAAGCGAGGACGACGGCATGACCAGCGATACTGACAAGTTCCGCCTGCTGCACACCATGCTGCGGGTGAAGGATCTGGACGCCGCGCTCGATTTCTACACCAACAAGCTCGGCATGAAGCTGCTGCGCAAGACCGACTATCCGAGCGGGGAATTTACGCTCGCCTTCGTCGGCTACGGCGACGAGGAGGAGCAGGCGGTGATCGAACTCACCCATAACTGGGGCAAGCACGACTACGACATCGGCACCGCCTACGGCCACATCGCGATCGCCGTGCCGGACATCTACAAGACCTGCGACGAGCTGGCCGCCCAAGGCGTGAAGATCCCGCGGCCTGCGGGTCCGATGAAGCACGGCGGCCGCCCGATCGCGTTCATCGAGGATCCGGACGGCTACAAGATCGAGCTGGTCGAGCGCGCCTAGGTACGCGCGGGCGCAGCCAAGCCCGACCCGTTATCGGGGCTGCCTCGGCGTGTGCCGGCCGACCGCCGACCGGCTTCAGCCGCGCTGCTCGATCGGCACGAACGGCCGCTGCCTCGGCCCGGCGTACAGCTGGCGCGGCCGCCCGATCTTCTGCTCCGGGTCCTCGACCATCTCGTTCCACTGCGCCGCCCAGCCGACCGTGCGCGCGAGCGCGAAAATTGCCGTGAACATCGAGGTCGGAATCCCCATCGCCTGGAGGATGATGCCCGAGTAGAAGTCGACGTTGGGGAACAGCCGACGCTCGACGAAATACTCGTCCTCGAGCGCGATCTTCTCCAGCTCCATGGCGATCGGCAGCAGCGGATCGTCCGCCTTGCCCAGCTCCGCCAGTACCTCGTGCGCGCTCTCGCGCAATACCGCGGCGCGGGGGTCGTAGTGCTTGTACACCCGGTGGCCGAAGCCCATCAGCCGGAACGGATCGTTGCGGTCCTTGGCCCGGGCGATGAACTCGGGAATGCGCCCGACCGAGCCGATCTCCTTGAGCATGCTGACCACCGCCTCGTTGGCCCCGCCGTGCGCCGGCCCCCACAGCGAGGCGATGCCGGCGGCGATCGCGGCGTAGGGGCTGGCGCCGGTCGAGCCCACGAGGCGCACGGTCGAGGTCGAGGCGTTCTGCTCGTGATCGGCGTGCAGGACGAAGATGCGGTCCAGCGCCCGGGCGAGCACCGGGTTGACCTTGTACGGCTCGCACGGCACGCCGAACATCATGTGCAGAAAATTCTCGGCGTAAGTCAGATCATTGCGCGGGTACATGAACGGCTGACCGACCGAGTACTTGTAGGCCATCGCCGCGATGGTCGGCACCTTGGCCACCAGCCGGTAGCTGGCGATCATCCGGTTGTGCGGATCGTTGATGTCGAGGTCCTCGTGATAGAACGCGGACAGCGCGCCGACCACCGCAATCATCACCGCCATCGGATGGGCGTCGCGCCGGAAGCCGCGGAACAGATACATGATCTGCTCGTGCAGCATGGTGTGGTAGGTCACGCCATGGACGAACTTGGCTTTCTGCTCACGGGTCGGCAGCTCGCCGAACAGGATCAGGTAGGCGACCTCGAGGAAGTCGCTCTTGGTGGCGAGGTCCTCAATCGAGTAGCCGCGATGCAGCAGGATGCCTTCTTCGCCGTCGATGTAGGTGATCCTCGAGGTACAGCTCGCCGTCGAGGTGTAGCCCGGGTCATAGGTGAACCAGCCCGTATCACCGTAGAGCTTGCGCACATCGATCACGCTGGGGCCGAGGCTCCCTTCGAGCAGGGGCAGCTCGACCGTTGTGCCGCCGCCGGACAGCACCACCGCTTGCGGGTTCGATTCGGCCATTTCGGGCACCCCTCTCGTGATCGGTTGCAACGACCGAAACTGCTCGATAAACGGGCCAGAGTTGAGACTAGCTGAACGATTCTAAAGGCCGGTTGGCCGGCGATCAATCGGGATGCTGCATTGCGGCATGGGCACCTGCCACGGCATCGCTCAACCGCGCCAGCACCTCCTCCCGGCCGAGCACCGCCATGACCTCGAAAATCCCGGGCGAGGCGGTCGAGCCGCTCAACGCTGCGCGCAACGGCTGGGCCAAGTTGCCGAGCTTCACGCCGAGCGCCTCGGCCTCTGCGCGTACCGCCGCCTCGAGCGCGGCCGGGTCCCAGCTGGCCAGGTTCCGTAACGCTTGCGCGAGGGCAGCCAGCCGCGCCCGCGCATGCTCATCCAACAACTTCGTGGCGTCCGCATCCAACGCGATCGGCCGTGCAGCAACATAGAATCTAGCGCGACTGGCGAGGTCAACCAGCGTCGTCGCTCGCGGCTTGAGCCCGGCCATGCCCGCCTCGAGCCGCGCCCGCGCGGCCGGGTCGACGCGCAGCCCCGCGGCCTCAAGGCGCGGCGCGATCAGCGTGGCGAGCTCCGCATCACCGATCTGGCGCAGATAGTGGGCGTTGAGGCTGGTCAACCGGGCCATGTCGAAGCGGGCGGCGCCGCGGCCGACCGTGTCGAGGTCGAACCACTCGACCGCCTGCGCGGTCGGGATGACCTCGTCGTCGCCGTGACTCCAGCCCAGACGCAGCAGGTAATTGCGCATGGCTTCCGGCAGGAAGCCCATTTCACGGTACGCCTCGACCGCGAGCGCGCCATGGCGCTTGGACAGCTTGGCGCCATCGGCGCCGTGGATCAGCGGAATGTGTGCGAACGCCGGGGGCTCCCAGCCGAGCGCTCGATAGAGCTGCATCTGGCGCGCCGCGTTCACCAGGTGATCGTCGCCGCGAATGACATGGGTGATCGCCATGTCGTGGTCGTCCACCACCACCGAAAGCATGTAGGTCGGTGTGCCGTCGGAGCGCAGCAGCACCATGTCGTCCAGCTGCGCGTTGGCGAAGCGCACCTCGCTCTGCACCCGGTCATCGATGACCGTTTCGCCGCTGCGCGGGGCCTTGAGCCTGATCACCGGGGCAACGCCGGGCGACGCCTCGGCCGGGTCGCGATCGCGCCAGCGGCCGTCGTAAACCGCGCTGCGTCCCTCTGCGCGCGCCTGGGCCCGCATCGCCGCGAGCTCCTCGGGCGTGCAGTAGCAAAGATACGCGGCGCCGCGCGCCAGCAGTTCCCGCGCCACCTCGGCGTGCCGCTCCTGCCGCTGCGACTGGAACACCGGCAGCTCGTCGCCGCTCAGGCCGAGCCAGCTCAAACCGTCGAAGATCGCCTGGATCGCCGCTTCGGTCGAACGGGCGCGATCGGTGTCCTCGATGCGCAACAGGTACTTGCCGCCGTGGTGTCTGGCATACAGCCAGTTGAACAGGGCGGTACGCGCCCCGCCGATATGCAGGAAACCTGTGGGTGAAGGTGCGAACCTTGTGACTACACTCATAGTAGATATACTGACGGTCCCATGAGATCGCGCGCGGTGGTCTAGCACAGAGGCGGTGATGGCGCATCCGCCCCTTCCTTCCAGCTTGATGAAGAAGGCGTTGCCGCCGCTTCACTTCGGCGAGGCGCTCGGCGCCACCAGGGCTGCCTTCCGCCGATCGTTCGCCGGGCCCGATCTGCTTTCCTGGCTCGTCGCCAACCTCTTGGCCGAACGCGAGCGCTGGCTATTGTGGCTGCCGGTCGGGCTCGGCGCCGGCATCGCGATCTATTTCGCGCTGCCGCTGGAGCCGCCGCTCTGGCTAGGCACGATCGGCCTGCTCCTTGCCACGCTGCTGCTCGCCTGGTTGGCGTGGCGCTTGCCCCCCCAGGCATTCCAGAGCTGCGCGCCAAGCCTGCTCGGTCTTGTCGTCCTTCTGCTCGGTTTCACGGTGGCGACTTGGCGCACGCACCTGGTCGAGGCGCCGGTGCTGGATCGGCGCGCCGCCTACGAACTCGAGGCTACCGTCCTGCTCGTGGAAGACAAGATTCGCGGTCAGCGCCTTCTGCTTGGCGGGCTGAACATAGAGGGGATCGAGGCGAACGCCACCCCGGCCAGGATCCGGGTCAGCACCCGCAGCGCGGAGCCGTCGTTCGAGCCGGGCGATCGCGTCGGGCTGCGCGCGCTCCTCATGGCGCCTTCGCCGCCGACAGAGCCGGGCGGGTTCGACTACGCCCGCCAGGCATGGTTCGAAAGCCTGGGCGCGGTCGGCTACGGCCTCGCCGCGCCGGAGCTGCTGTCCCGCGCCGATCACCGGGGCTGGTCGCTGGGTCTCGCGGCTCTGCGCCAGACGATCGCGCACGAGATCACCCTTGCCGTTCCCGGCACGGCCGGCGCGATCGGGGTCGCGCTCCTGACCGGTCTGCGCGGCGCCCTGCCGGATGAGATCTGGGATCAGTGGGCGGTCGCCGGCATCGCCCATCTCCTGTCCATCTCCGGGCTCCACCTGGCCTTGGTCGCCGGCACCCTGTTCTTCGTCGTCCGCGTCGCGCTAGCGCTCATCCCGCCGCTTGCCCTGCGGCTTCCGACCAAGAAGCTCGCAGCCGTGATCGCGCTGCTCGGCGCCTTCGGCTACCTGCTGCTCTCCGGCGCGCCCGTGCCGACGCTCCGCGCCTTTGCCATGACCGCGCTCGGCCTGGTTGCGATCATGGCCGATCGCAATCCATTCTCGATGCGCCTGATCGCCTGGGCGGCCATGGCGGTGCTGCTGCTCCAGCCGGAAAGCCTGCTGGGAGCCTCCTTCCAGATGTCGTTTGGCGCGGTGGTCGCCCTGATCGCGGTCTACGAGACCGGGGTCGCACGCCGGTCCGCTGCAGCGGGCGGGCTCGACTGGCGTCTCTTGATGTACGTGGGCGGAATCGCGCTGACCACGCTGGTCGCGAGTGCGGCGACGACGCCGTTCTCGATCTATCATTTCAGCCGCTTCCCGACCTACGGCATCATGACCAATCTGATCGCCGTCCCGATCACGGGCATCTGGATCATGCCGTGGGGCATGCTCGGCATCGTTCTGATCCCAACCGGCCTCGATGGTCCGTGCTTCGTCCTCATGGGCAAGGGGATCGAGCTGATCATCGCCGCCGCCGCGTTCGTCGCCGACCTGCCGGGCGCAGCGCTTGCGGTGCCTCGCCCGCCGCTCGCGGCGCTCGTCGCAACCACGCTTGGCGGCCTGTGGCTCTGCCTGTGGCGCACCTCCTGGCGGCGGCTGGGCCTGATCGGGATCGCGCTCGGTCTCGTGCTGATGCCGCTCGGCCAGCCGGCGGACATCCTGATCGACGCCCGCGGCGCGGTCGTGGCCGTACGCCTCGCGGACGGCGGTCTCGCCCTCTCGCCCTGGCAGCGCGATCGCTGGATCACGGACAACTGGTTGCAGAGCGCCGGCCAGGACCACCCTGCCGATTGGCCGGCCGCAGGCCAGGGCGGAGTCGACGGCTTCGCCTGTGATGTCATCGGCTGCGTCCTGACCCGCGCCGGACACACCGTGGCGCTCGCCCGCAGGCCCGAGGCGATCGAGGAGGACTGTCGCGTCGCCGACCTGGTCGTCAGCTATCCGCGCATCGAATTTTGCCCGGGCGGGACGCCGCTGATCGGCCCGCGGGCGCTGCGCCACGCCGGCGGCCTGGCGCTTTGGCTCGAGCCGTCCGGCATCGACATGCTGAGCGTGCGCGACGCCCGCGGCGACCGTCCCTGGGTTCGCTAGAGGGCTGGGATTGCCGACCGCGGCGGCACTAGAGGCGCGTCGCGGCGTAGAACTCCCAGACTGTCACTTTGCCGTCGCTGTCACCGTCGGCGCAGCCGAAATCCTGCGCGCCTGCGTTTGCGAACTCCGGCTGGCTGAGCACGCCGTCGCGATCGGCGTCCACCAGCTCGAAGATCGCCTGCCGCCGCGCGTCGCCATCCGCGGTCGCCGCCAGGCTCCGGCGCAACAGCTCGGCGCGCAGGAATTCCTCCTGGCTGAGCTCGCCGTCTGCGTCCACATCTACGGATTCGAACGCGAGCGGTCGAGGCTCGGCGAAGCCGTCCAGGGCATATAGCGAACGCACGACCGCGGCGCGCAGGAACTCCGGCCGGTGGATCGCACGGTCCCGGTTCTCGTCCAGCAGCTCGAACCGGGTCTCGTAGTACGTGGCGGCCTCGAGGACCGTCACGACGCCATCCAGGTCAGGGTCCGCCACCGCCGTGCGCCGTAGCGCGGCTGCGATCGCCGCCCTGGGCAGAACCAGGGATTCCGCCGGATCGCTGACCTGAGTGGCACCACCGGCATGCGGCGTGGCGCCAGCCTCGCCGGCGAGTACTGCGCCACCCAGCGCAAGGGCGCAGCGGAGAGCGAGCAGCGGCGCTCTCGCCCGTTTTCGGCCATCGTGTGTCATAAGTGTTTTGTTTCCCTGTGACGTTCATCATTGCCCCCGTCCCCCCGCTATCCGAAGCGTCGGTATGGTCCTGCGTTTGTGACAGGTTCCTGCCCGGAACGCATTGTACACTCGCCAGCCGAGAGTCACACCCTTGTCATTCTAAGCGACGCTCGGCTATGTCGGGGCCGGGCGCAGCCCGAACAGCTGTGCGCGCGGGTGCAGGGCAACCACATCCAGCCCGCGAAGAATTTGGCCGAGCCGGGCGACGCGGCATTCGGGTGCAGATCGTTCGCCTCGAACGGGAGAACCTCAACAGATGGCTGTCATGGTCACGGGTTGCGCCGGGTTTATCGGTTCTCACGTCAGCCTCGCCCTGCTCGGCCGCGGTGAGCGGGTCATAGGCGTCGATAACGTCAACGACTACTACGATCCGGCGCTGAAGCTCGCCCGCCTCGCCGGGCTGGCAGACCGCGCCGGGTTCACCTTCGCCGAGCTCGACGTCGCGAGCCGCACGGGCGTGAAGGGCCTCGCGCGCCGGCATCGCAGCAAAATCACCGGCGTGATCCACCTCGCCGCGCAGGCGGGCGTGCGTCACTCCCTCACGGCGCCGTTCGACTACGTGCGCAGCAACCTCGAGGGGCACATGGTGATCCTGGAGGCGTGCCGGCACGAGCTGCCCAATCTCGAGCATCTGGTCTACGCCAGCTCGAGCTCGGTCTACGGCGGCAACACCAAGATTCCGTTCGCGGTCGAGGACCGGGTCGACCAGCCGATCTCGCTGTACGCCGCGACCAAGCGGGCGAACGAGCTGATGAGCTACTGCTACGCGCACCTGTACCGCATACCGCAGACCGGGCTGCGCTTTTTTACCGTGTACGGTCCCTGGGGCCGGCCTGACATGGCCGCTTATCTGTTCTGCGATGCGATCGCGCAGGGGCGGCCGATCACGCTCAACAACCACGGCGACATGGAGCGCGACTTCACCTACATCGACGACATCGTCGCCGGCGTGCTCGCTGCGCTCGATCGCCCGCCCGCCGGTGCCGAGGGCGCCCCGCACGCGATCTACAATCTCGGCAACCACCGCCCGGTGCAGCTGCGCCACTTCCTGCGGGTGCTCGAGCAGGCGCTCGGGCGCAAGGCGGAAATCGAGCTGGCGCCCCTGCCGCCAGGCGACGTGATCCGCACCTGCGCCGACATCGAGGCGAGCCGGCGCGATCTCGGCTTCGAGCCCAAGACGCCGATCGAGGAAGGCCTGCCCCGCTTCGTCACTTGGTACCGCGAATACCACGGCATCTGAGGCCGGCGGCCCAGGGCTACCCTACAGACACGCGGCGCAGCTTCATTTCCTTGCAACTGCCTGCTCGAGGGCCTCGCGGATGAAGCGCTGGTAGGGGATGCCGCGGGCCTTGGCGCGCGCCTTGACGGCTTCGAGCAGCGGCTCCGGCAGGCGCATGTTGACGCGCGCATCTTTCCTTGCGAACTCGAACCGCACGGGTTTGAACTGCGAGAAATCGTACTCGGTCAGGTCCGCTGTTTCGACGAACCGCTCGGCTTCCTCATCGGTCTCAAAGACCGGGATTTTCTTCTTCATAGTACTCGACCTCCTTCCCATGCATGTAGCGGGCACTGATGGGGCGGATGAAACGCTCGCCGTTGCGCTCTCTGATCGTGAAAACCAGAAACACATACCGGCCGGTGTCTGTCGTCCCGATCGCCTTGAGGCGCTCCTCGGCGAGCGAGTGCTCGACATCCACGCGGATGGTGTGGGGCCGCGCGAACAGGTGCTCGATCTCGGCGACCGAGACGCCGTGCTTCTGGCATTTCTCCAGGTTCCCGGCGTCCCAATCGAACCCCGCGACCTTCTCGAGCATGACTTAGGGATGCACCTTCGTACATACGACTGTCAACCGCGCTATGGTGGCACGGTCCGGTGGGGCGCTGGATTGTTTGACAAGCCCATCAGAATATAGTCCTATTGGGGCCGCAGGTCTACGGCAGCCCACACCGAGAACGCTGGTTTGTCCGCGATGCGGTCGGGGTGTGAAGCATCCAGTCGCTTGATCTGCGCCGAAACCAAACGAACCCGACGAATCGAAGTGAACCAGCTTCTTAGCTCTGTGCTCAGGACATCGTGGGCGCCGGCGTCTTGCGCCGGGGGCGGCGCGGCACGATCTTCTGGGTCGCCCAGAAGCGCAGGGCGAGGCGCTCGCGCGCCTGCCGGCCGGCATCCAAGTCCCAGCAGTTGACGATCGCGAGGCGAAAGCCGCCGGGTGGCATCGAGTGCGCCTTCATCGGCTTGTTCTCGTGGAACGTGATCTGGACGCTGGTGACGTCGGGGTGCTTCAGGATGTCCTCGATCAGTTCCCGGTCCGGGTGCCAGTACTGCAGGCCGTGCGGGCCGAACAGGACCACGCTGTAGCCGTCGCGCCGGTCATTATCGGCGTAGTCCCAGACGCCGTCGCGATAGAGCCGGACCAACGCCTCGATCCAGCCGGCGCCGTACAGGTCCGGCCACTGATCGGAGAAGCGCAGGTGCACCTCGATGATGCGCGCATCGATGGTCTCTAGGTTGATCATGCCGGTATAGCCGCGAAAGTTGGCGCGCAGCCAGTCGCCGCAGTAGCTCTCGATCGCCGGGCGCCCGTCGGCGAGCACGGTCCAGTAATCGAACATGCCTTCGCCGATCGAGCGGCCGATGACGTGACGCCACCACCTGGGCTCGCCTTCGATCACGGCGACGTCGGTGCTGACGTGCTCGCCCTTGAGCAACGCCATCCATATGTGGCCCGGCTTCTGGTTCAGCTCATAGTCGCGCAGCGTGCCGAAGATACGGCTGCCCGCGCCCATGCCGCGCATGTTGTAGACCGGCTTTGAAAACACCGGGAACGCGGGCGGCGTCATGCCATGCAGGCCGCAGTCCATCCCTTGCGATTCGGCGACCAGCAGCTTGTTGTAGATCCAGCGATATTGCGGATACAGCGCGTAGGCGTCGCTGTCCTCGGTCGGGATGAACACCTCGTCCGGGCAGGCCGCGTGCTCGAAATACTGCATGCGCCACGGGTCGCGCTCGACGATGGGCATGGTCCTTCGGTCTCGGCCAGAGCGATCGCGGCGCATTGTACGGCGAAACCGACCGGGCGAAAGGCTCCCGTCCGTCGGCACCGCCGGGTAGTCGGGTGGGATCGCGGGGCGAGAAATCCTGCCCGAGGCGACCAAACCATTGCACACCGCGGAATCTGGGGGCACGATCTGATGGCTAAGGCCTGAACGCCGATTGCCGGGAGCGGGGACGATCATGGCGACAGCATATCTGCGAGACCGGGTCCGGTTGTGGGTACCGGGCGACTGGAACGCGTTCTTCGGCCTGTTCACCAACGTGCTGCTCAACGTCATCGTGCTGACCGGCCTGTCGCTCGGCGTGGTCAAGCTGCCGGCCGACATCGTGTTCGGCCGCATCCTGCCGGCGCTCGGGATCGCGCTGCCGCTCGGCAACCTGTATTACGCCTTTCTGGCGTATCGCCTCGCCAAACGGGAGGGCCGCAGCGACGTCACGGCGATGCCGTACGGTCCGAGCGTGCCGCACATGTTCATCGTCGTGTTCCTGATCATGTTGCCGATCTACCTGCGCACCAACGATCCGATCCTCGCCTGGCAGGCTGGTCTCGCCTGGGCGTTCATCATCGGCGTGATCGTGCTGCTCGGCGCGTTCGTCGGCCCGACGATCCGCAAGTACACGCCGCGCGCGGCGATGCTCGGTACCTTGGCCGGCATCTCGATCGCGTTCATCTCGATGCGTCCGGTGTTCCAGATGTGGGAAATGCCGTGGATCGCGTTCGTCGCGTTCGCGATCATCCTGATCAGCTGGACCGCGAACGTGCGCCTGCCGTTCGGGCTGCCGGGCGGCCTCGCCGCGGTGCTGGTCGGCACGATTCTCGCCTGGATCGTCGTGCTGCTCGGCTGGAGCGGCTACATGCAGCCCACGGCGGTCGGCGAGTCGCTCGACCAGTTCGGGCTGCGTCTACCGGTGTTCTCGGACGACGTGGTCAAGGGGCTGGCCGACATCTGGCCGCTGCTCGCGACCGCGATTCCGCTCGGCGTGTACAACTTCACCGAGGCGATGAACAACGTCGAGAGCGCATCCGCCGCCGGCGACAACTATAATCTGCGCCACATTCTGCTTGCCGACGGCGTCGGTGCGGTGGTCGGCTCGGGCCTGGGCAGCCCGTTCCCGCCCGCGGTGTACATTGGCCATCCCGGCTGGAAGGCGGTCGGCGGGCGGATCGGCTATTCGCTCGCGACCGGCATCGTGATCGCGCTGGTCTCGTTCCTCGGCCTGACCGCGCTGCTGCTCGCCGTAATCCCGCTGGTCGCGATCCTGCCGATCCTCCTTTTCATCGGCCTCGTGATCGGCGCCCAGGCGTTCCAGGCGTCGCCCGCGCGCCATGCGCCCGCGGTGGTGCTGGCGATCATCCCGAACATCGCCGCCTGGGCCCACACCCAGGTCGACGGCGCGCTGGCCGCCGCCGGCACCTCGGCCGGCCAGCTCGGCTACGGCAAGCTGATGGACACCGGCTTGGTCTATCACGGCATGGAGCTGGTCGGCGGCGGCGCGGTGCTCGCCGGCCTGATCCTCGGCGCGGTCGCCGCCTTCATCATCGACCGGCAGTTCCGCTGGGCCGCGGGCTATGCGCTGGCCGGCGCGGTCCTCGCGTTCTTCGGCTTCATTCACGGCACTCAGCTGGAATTCGCGGCGTCGCCGCTGGTCGCGCTCGGGTACGCGCTGATGGCTGGCATCTGCTTCCTCGTGGCGTGGCAGCAGGAGACGGCGGAAGGGACGCGTCCGGCACCGATCCTGGAGGAGCAGGAGGCGCCGGCGGAATAGCCGCACGGCGGGGCGGATCATGGCATTCGAGCTGTTCGTCAACGGCACGCTGATGCGCGGTCTCGCGCTGCACGGCAATCTTGCCGGTGCCGAGTTCGTCGGTGAAGCCCGAACCGCGCCGATCTACCGGCTGTACTCGATCGGCGACCGGCACCCGGGCATGTTCGAGGTAGCGGATGGCGGCGTTGCCGTGGCCGGCGAGATCTATCGCGTGCCGGACGACGTCTGGCGGCGGGTCGAGGCGGGCGAGCCGCCGGACCTGTACTGCGGGCCGGTGCGGCTCGCGGACGGACGCGAAATCTCAGGCATCCTCTATCCGCGCGCGCTCGCGGAGGGCCACCACCGCGACATCTCGGCGTATGGCGACTGGCGCGCCTACATGGCGACGCGGCAGAACGAGACGGGCGGCTGATGGGCGAAGGCAGGGCAACTGGCGAGTCGAGGGACGGCGATGGCGATGATGCAGTTCGAGGCGGAGCCCTATCCGCTGAAGTTCGATCCGGCGTCCACGGCGCTGCTGATCATCGACATGCAGCGCGACTTCGTCGAGCCGGGCGGCTTCGGCGAGATGCTCGGCAATGACGTGTCGCTGCTGCGCTCTGCGATCGAGCCGTGCCGGCGCGTGCTCGAGGCGGCAAGGCGCGCCGGGCTCATGGTGATCCACACGCGCGAAGGGCACCGGTCCGATCTGGCCTGCGCGCCGCCCTCCAAGCTGGCGCGCGGCGGTCTCGAGGTCGGGATCGGGGACAAGGGCCCCATGGGGCGCATCCTGGTGCGCGGCGAGCATGGCCACGACCTCATCCCCGAGCTCTATCCGATCCCCGGCGAGCCGGTCATCGACAAACCCGGTAAGGGCTCGTTTTATTTGACGGATCTCGATCTGATCCTGCACAACCGGGGAATCCGCACCCTGGTCGTATGCGGCGTGACCACCGAGGTATGTGTCCACACCACGGTGCGGGAAGCGAACGACCGCGGCTACGAATGCGTCGTCCTGTCCGACTGCGTCGGGTCCTATTTCCCGGAGTTCCAGCGCGTCGCGCTCGAGATGATCAAGGCGCAGGGCGGCATCTTCGGGTGGGTCTCGGATTCGCGCGAGGCGATCCGGGTGCTCGGCCAGCTCCCGCCGGCGCGCGCCGTGAGCAGCGCGGCCGAATGAGGCGCGGGATCAGCAACCGTCGTCGATGCGGCGGTAGCAGGCGAGATCTGAGGGGCGCAGGCCGAGGCCATGGCTAGGGTAGAGCGCGTCTTCCGCAACCTGTATCGCGATTCGGTTTCGCTGATGCAGCTGTCTTCGAAGCTCGGCGCGCTCGCCGGCGTGCGCCAGGCTTCCGCGATCATGGCGACCCCGAGCAATCTCGCCCTGCTGCGCGAAGGCGGACTGGCGCGGGGCAACATCGAGGCCGGGGCGAACGATCTGCTGGTCGTGCTCGAGGGTGACGAAAAGACGCTCGAAGCGGCGCTGGAAACAGCCGAGGCCGAGCTGACCCGCGCCCCCGCCAGAGCGCAAGGTGGGCCGCGGCGGCTCCCGCCGCGCAGCCTCGAGACGGGGCTCGCCGAGCTGCCGACCGCGAATCTCGCCCTGATCTCGACGCCCGGCGACTATGCGGCGGCCGAGGCGATGAAGGCGCTGAGGCTCGGCCTCAACGTGATGCTGTTCAGCGACAATGTCGCGCTCGAGGACGAGATCGCGCTCAAGACCTACGCGCGCGCCCACGACCTGCTGGTCATGGGGCCGGACTGCGGTACTGCGATCATCGGCGGTGTGCCGCTGGGCTTCGCCAACGTGGTGCGCCGCGGCGAGATCGGGGCGATCGCCGCATCGGGCACCGGCCTGCAGCAGGTCACCTGCCTGATCGATCGCTGGGGCGGGGGCATCTCGCAGGCGATCGGCACCGGCGGCCACGATCTCCACGCCAAGGTCGGTGGCATCACCATGCTGCAGGGCCTGGAAGCGCTGGCCGCCGACCCGGCGACATCCGTGATCGTCCTGATCTCGAAGCCGCCCCACCCTGAGGTCGCCAAGGCGGTGCTCGATGTCGCAAGCAGGCCGGGCAAGCCGATCGTGGTCAATTTCCTTGGCGCGGATCCTGACACGGTGCGACGCCCCAACGTGCATCCGGTGCGCACGCTGGAAGACGCCGCGCGGCTTGCCGTGGCGCTCGCAGGCGGCGGCACGGACGCCCAGCCGCCGACGGCACGGACCGATGGCACGCCCGGTATTCCGCAGCTCGGCCCGGGCCAGAAGTACATTCGGGGCCTCTACAGCGGCGGCACCTTTTGCTACGAGGCGCTGCTGCTGCTGACCGAAGCGTTCGGCGGGATCGCCTCCAATACGCCGCTCGAGCCCGAGCAGATGCTCGCCGACGTCTGGCGCAGCGAGCGCCACACGGTGATCGACCTCGGCGATGACGCGTTCACCCGCGGCCGCCCTCATCCCATGATCGATCAGACCCTGCGCAAGGAGCGTATTCTCAAGGAAGCGGCCGACCCGGATGTGGCGGTGATCCTGTTCGATGTCGTGCTCGGCTACGGCGCACATCCGGATCCCGCGCCAGAGCTGGCCGAGGCACTCGAGCAGGCGCGCGCTCTGGCGACGGCCGCCGGACGTGAGCTCGCGCTGGTCGGCTCAGTGTGCGGGACCGCGGGCGACCCGCAGGGCCTGGCGCGCCAGGAAGAGGCGCTGCGCGCGGCGGGCGTGCTGCTGGCCGAGAGCAATGCCCAGGCGGTCCGGCTGGCCGCCACCGTCGCGGCAACGCAAGCGTGAGGCGGGACAGGTGAATCCCCTGTTCGAGAAACAGCTCCAGGTCGTGAACGTCGGTCTGCCGGCGTTCGCCGAGGCGATTCGGAGCGCGGGCGGGGGGGCGCTGCAGGTAGAATGGTCGCCGCCCGGCGCGGGCGACGCGGAGTCGGCGCGCCGGCTCGCAGGCCTGATCAACCATTCCGCGATCGAGGCCGCCAACCGACAGGCGTTCGCAGCGTATCAGTCTGCTCAGCCGGTGCTGGAAGGCATCGGTCTCGCCGGCGCCGTCGTGCCCGCCATCGGCGAGCGCACGATCCTCCACTCGGGGCCGCCGATCGCATGGGAGCGAATGTGTGGGCCGATGCAGGGCGCGCTCGTCGGCGCCATCCTGTACGAGGGCTGGGCCCGCAGTCACGCCGACGCGGCGGCGCTCGCGGCACGCGGCGAGATCGAGTTCGCGCCGTGCCACCACCACGGCGCGGTCGGGCCCATGGCCGGCGTGATCAGCCCCTCGATGCCGGTCTGGGTCGTGGTCGACCGCGAGCACGGCAACCGGGCGTACTGCAACTTCAACGAAGGCCTCGGCAAGGTGCTGCGCTTCGGCGCCAACAGTCCGGAGGTGCTCGAGCGGCTGCGCTGGCTGGCCGCGGTGCTGGCGCCGGCGCTCGCCGCCGCGCTCGACAATGTCGGCGGGATTGAGCTGAAGCCGCTGATCGCCCAGGCGCTGCACATGGGCGACGAGGTGCACAACCGCAACGTCGCAGCATCGTCGCTGCTGCTCAAGCGGCTCGCGCCGGCGCTGCTGCGTACCGACACCGCGCCCGGCGAGCTGGCGGCGGTCACGGAGTTCATCGCCGGCAATGACCATTTCTTCCTCAACCTGTCGATGGCGGCGTGCAAGGCCATGCTGGATGCCGCTGCCGACGTGCCGAACAGCAGCATGGTGACCGCGATGGCGAGGAACGGCGTCGATTTCGGCATCCGCCTGAGCGGCACCGGCGACGTCTGGTTCACCGCGCCCGCGCCGGTGGTCGACGGCCTGTTCTTCCCCGGCTACACCGCTGCCGATGCGGCCCCCGACCTGGGTGACAGCGCGATTACCGAAACCGCCGGCCTCGGCGGCTTCGCCATGGCCGCGGCGCCCGCGATCGTCCAGTTCGTCGGCGGCACGCCCGAGGATGCGATCGCCAACACCGACGAGATGAGCCACATCACGCTCGGCCGCAACGGCGCCCTGACCCTCCCGGCGCTGGACTTTGCCGGTACGCCCGCGGGGATCGACGCGCGCAAGGTGGTCGACACCGGGATCGCGCCGATCATCAATACCGGCATCGCTCATCGCGAGGCCGGCATAGGGCAGATCGGCGCCGGCATCACGCGCGCTCCGCTGGCGTGCTTCGCCAAGGCGATCGTCGCGCTGGCCGGCCGGGTGGCAGACTAAGCCGGCGGGAGGGCAAACACGATGCCGTTCAGCGATCGCACTGCAGTCGTCGCGGTCGGCGGCAACTCGCTGATCCTGGACCCCGAGCACGAGTCGATTCCGGATCAGGCGGCGGCGGCCGCGGTCACCGCGCACCACATCGCCGACATGGTGGCTGCCGGATGGAACGTGGTGATCACGCACGGCAGCGGTCCCCAGGTGGGCTTCATCCTGCGGCGGTCGGAGATCGCGCTCGGCGAGGTGCCGGCAGTGCCGATGGACTACGCCGCCGCCGACCTCCAGGGCGCGATCGGCTATATGTTCCAGCGCGCGCTGCGCAACGAGTTTCGCAGGCGGGCCTTGCAGCGCAGCGCGATCGCGGTGGTCACCCAGGTGCTGGTCGACCGCAACGATCCGGCGTTCGCCGATCCCGCCAAGCCGATCGGCTCGCACATGGACGAGGCGGTCGCGAGGGGCCGCGCGGCCGAGCTCGGCTGGATCGTGCGGGAGGACGCTGGTCGCGGCTGGCGCCGCGTGGTGCCATCGCCACTGCCCCAGGGCATCGTCGAGATCGACGAGATCGAGCACCTGGTCAGCGCGGGCTACGTGGTGATCGCCTGTGGCGGGGGTGGCATCCCGGTGTTCCAGGGCGACGACGGCGACCTGCAGGGCGTTGAGGCGGTGATCGACAAGGATCTCGCCTCGAGCATGCTGGCGCGCGAGCTGAATGCCGAGCTGTTCGTGATCTCGACCGGCGTGCCCAGGGTGGCGATCAACTTCGGCCGCTCCGATCAGCGCTGGCTGGAGCAGCTGACTCGCGCGGAAGCCGAGAAGTACCTCGCCGAGGGCCACTTCGCCGAGGGCAGCATGGCGCCCAAGATCCGCGCGATCATCGCCTACCTGGACCGGCCAGGCCGCCGCGGCCTGATCACCGATCCGCCCAACATCGGGCGTGCGCTTGCCGGTCAAGCTGGTACCGTGCTGACGTCCGACGATGCGGCGAGGTGACAGGGGAGCAGGCGGCCGGACTCGTTAGCCGCGTACATCGGGCGCGGCCCCGCAACGCTGCTATGCGGTGCCCTGAATCTCCCGCAGGAGAATCGCGAAGTCGGCGGGAGGCATCGGCCGCGCAATATGGAACCCTTGCGCCGCATCGCAGCCCTCCTCCCGGAGAAAGGCGCATTGCGCATCGGTTTCCACACCTTCGGCGATTACGCGCAGGCCGAGCGAACGGCCGAGCCGGATCACGGCGCACACGATCGCCTCGGCATCGGGGCTGTGCCCGAGCCCCGCAACGAAGGAGCGATCGATCTTGATCTGGTCGACCGGCAGCTGGCGCAGCCGACCCAGGCTGGAATAGCCGGTGCCGAAGTCGTCGATCGACACCCGTACCCCCTGGGTGTGCAATCGGTACAGGTCATCGAGGTGACCGTTGGCCGGGCTGAAGAACAGGCTTTCGGTGACCTCCAGCTCGAGGGCGCTCGGCTCCAATCCGCTCGCGCGCAGCACGCGCCTGGTCGAAGTGGCAAGATCGCCGGCGCGACATTGGGCGAGAGACAGGTTGACCGCCATCGGGAGATGCGGCAGCCCGGCATCGCGCCAAAACCGCGTCTGTCGGCAGGCCTCGCGTAGCACCCAGGCGCCGAGCGGCACGATCAGCCCGCTGCTCTCGGCGAGCGGGATGAATTCGGCCGGCGGCACCGCGCCGAGCCTGGGGTGCTGCCAGCGCGCGAGCGCCTCGGCGCCGACAATTCGGCTCGCGCCGAGTTCCAACTGCGGCTGATATTCGAGCGTCAGCTCGCCGCGCTCGAGGGCCCGCCGGAGATCGCCTTCGAGCTCTTTGCGCGCCTCGACCTGGGCGCTCATCTCGACGGCGTAGAAGCGAAAGGCGTTGCGCCCCTCCGCCTTGGCTCGGTACAGCGCCATGTCGGCTGCGCGCAGCAATTGGCTCGGATCTTGCCCATCTGTTGGACCGATCGCAATGCCGAGACTGGTCGTGGCGTGCACCTCCTGGCCATCCAGCAGGAACGGCTTGGCCAGCACCTGCATGGCTTTGCGCGCCACCGCCGCGGCGTCCTCCGGCCGGCGCATCTCGGTCAGGATCAAGGCGAACTCGTCGCCGCCCAGGCGCGCCACCGTATCGCTGGCGCGCACGCAGGCATCGAGCCTGCGCGCGACCTCGACCAGCAGTTGGTCGCCGGCGGTGTGGCCGAGCATGTCGTTGATGTCCTTGAACTGGTCGAGATCGAGCAGCAGCAGCCCGGCCTGGCGCTCGTACCTTTCGGCTTCGGCCAGCGCACGCTGCAGGCGGTCGTGGAACAACGTCCTGTTGGGCAGGCCGGTGAGCGAATCGTGGAGCGCGAGATAGCGGGTGCGCTCCTCCACCCGGGTACGCTCGGTGATGTCCCGGCCGATGCCCGAAAACCCGATCACCGCACCCTTTGGATTCTTGATCGGCGACAGGCGAAGAGCGACCTGCAGCCGCCGCCCGTCCTTGGTGATGCGCTCGGTGTCGAACGGCTCGACGTTCTCGCCGCGCCGCAGCCGCTCGTACACCATCCTGAATTCGCGCCGGCGGTCCGGCGGCACGATGATCTCGACCGAGCGGCCCGACACCTCAGGGGCGCCATAGCCGTACATCGCGCTGGCCGCGGCGTTCCAGCTCGTGATCTTGAGGTCCGGCGTCATGCCGATGATCGCATCGAACGAGGAATCGATGATCGCGGCGACGCGCGCGAGGTCGGCGTTGGCGAAGCGCAACTCGATCGTCCTGGCCCAGGACGCGTGCGTCCGCCAGCCAAGCACCAGCAGGGAGCCGACGTACAGCAGCACCATCGCTGCCATCGCGAGGTGCTCGGCATCGCCCACGGTGGTGAGCCGAAGCGCGAACGGCAGGACCGATGGCACGAGATAGGCGAGGAAAGCCGGCAGGTGCGCGGCGAGCGCGACCGCCGCTCCGGCGCCCATGCCGCCGAGCACGAAGGCGAGGACGAGTTCATGGAGCGGCGAGTCGGGGACAAAAAACAGCACACCGGCTGCGCCCCAGAGCAGACCGCTCGAGCCCGAGCCGATCGTGACGATCCGCCCCAGACGAGCTGCCTGCTCGGGGTGCGGCCGCTGTCCTCGATGGCGTCGCCAGAGCCAGGCCCGAACTGCGACGGCGGCGCAAAGCAGCGCGTACCAGCCAATCAGCAAATCGGACGGCACAACGCTCCACAGGACGAGCACGACGATGGCGCCGTTCACCAGGTTCGCCGTCAGCACCGCTGGCGCGGCGGCATGGACGAGCCGCAGCAGCTCCGCACGAACCCGGTCGTCCTCGGGCTGGACGTGCGCGATTTTGCGGAGGACGTGGCTCAGGCCGGAGGACGGATCGTGGCGCGCTGATGAGAGTTCCTGCTGGCCACGGGGCGTCTCCTTCCGGAACATTGGCGCAATCCAGTATTTAAACCACGGCTTGAGCGCCAGCGGCCTGTGGTGACAACTGATGGTAGACACGAAATTGCGGCCCGGGCAAGCGCGGTTGTCGTAGTCACTGCGGTCCATGTGCCGGGCCTGTCGCTTGCCTAGACCTTCGAGCGGACAACGAGCCCGGCACTCTCTTTCGCGACCGACTCCCGCAACCCTCCTGGAGGTCAAGCCTTCCGGAAGCCTTCCGCCCGCGGACGCTCGCTGCGCACCGAGTGTGATCTGGGTAACACTCTGTGACCTGGGTAACTGCGCGCAACCATGGGCCCCACCACTCTTCTTGGAGAGAGAGCGCCCGGGCATCCAGAAGAGGTGCAATTGGCACCTGAGAGAGGATCGCCAGGTGGCTAGGGTTGCGAGGGATATCCGAATGGCGGAAACAAGAAGAGATTCGGCGCATTGGGCGCATTGCCGCTCTGTACCGGCGCTAATTCTGGCCGGCCTGCTCTCGGGCTGCGCGGTCGGCATGGCGCTCAGCGGCAGCGAGAAGCCGGACCTCGGCGCGATCAAGGTCGGGTCCGCGCGCGGCGACGTCGAGATGCATCTCGGCAACCCCAAGAGCTCGCTCGCCCTCGAACAGGGCCGGCACGCGGACACCTACGAATACGAGATCGGCAACGAGCCGAGCGCGGCACGCGCGATCGGCCACGGCGCCATGGATGTCCTGACCTTCGGGGTATGGGAGGTGGTCGGCACGCCGATTGAGGGCGTCCAGGGCGAGCGCTACCGTGCCACGATCACTTACGATCGCGATGACAGGGTGGTCGACATCAAGACCAACAAGGCGTCCTGACACGAGACGCCCGCCGGCGGCACCATCGCCGCGTCCTCTCTGCACCACCTGGGCACGAGCGCCCGGCGCTCGCCCGCTGACTCCGACTCAGTCCCAAGGTCACAGTGCCGAGAACCGTCGAGTTGGTGGTCAGCCAATTCTTCTGGCGTGGACGTGCCACGTGCAGGGCCGAGACAGCGATGCCGAAGCGCTTGAGCGGCGCGTGCAACCCCAATCCATCAGTCGAGCCGGCCAGAGCCTTTCGCCTTCGAGCTCCGCCACGTCCCAGGTGTGACCTGGGTCACACCCTGTGACCTCGGGCACAGCGCGCGACCTTGAGCTCTGGCATTCTTTGTCACGAGCAAGTGCCGGCCGCCCGGCGCCCCAGGGGGGTAAGAACAGCATGAGGCCGGTCAATCAAGCAGTTCGGCGCCGAAGTTGCGCGCAGGGTCCATCTCGGGGACGAGCAGCCCGGCCGGCTGCGCCGCCGCCCCGGCGGCACGTGGCAGGAAGCGGCCGCGACCGCGCGCGGCCAAGGACTCGCCGCCATCCACGATCACCTCGCCGCGTGAGATCACGGTGGTCGGCCAGCCGGTGACCGTCATGCCGGCATAGGGGCAATGATCGACAGCGTCACGGGTGGTCTCGTCGGTGACCTCCACCCGCATTTCCGGGTCCCAGAGCGCGAGATCGGCATCGGATCCGATCGCGATCGTGCCCTTCTTCGGGTGCAGCCCGTAGATCTTGGCCGGGTTGGTGCAGCACAGCTCGACGACGCGCTCGAGACCGATCCGGCCCTTGGCGACGCCTTCGGAGAAGAGGAGTGGCAGGCGCAGCTCGATGCCGGGAATGCCGTTCGCGATCTGCTTGAAGTGGGGCTCCGGCCCGGCCGCGAGTTTGCCGGTCTCATCGAAGTGGTACGGCGCATGGTCGGAGGTGACCATTTGGAAGGTGCCGTTCTGCACGCCGCGCCACATCGCCGCGCGATCCGCGCCATCACGCGCCGGCGGGCTGAACATCCACTTCGCCCCATGGAGTTCCGGCTTGTCGAGATCGCCGGCTTCCAGGAGCAGGTATTGCGGGCAGGTCTCGGCGAACACCTTCTGGCCGCGCGTCTGGGCGTCGCGGATCGCCGCCATCGCCGCTTCGGTCGTAACGTGGAACACCACGACTGGCTGATCGACCAGCGCCGCCATCGCGATCAGACGGGCGACCGCCTCGGCCTCCGCGACGCGCGGATGGCTGATCGCGTGGTATCTGGGCGCGGTGTGGCCGCGCTCCAGCAGCCGGTGCGCGGTCCAGGCGAGCATCGCGTCGTTCTCGGCGTGAACCGAGACCATGGCCCGCTCCCGCCGCGCGAGGCTCAAAAGATCGAGCATCTGCCCGTCGTCGAGACGCAAGAGCGGATAGGTCATGAACAGCTTGAGCGAGGAATAGCCGTCCCGGATCAGCGCCGGCAGCTCGTCCGCCAGGACCGTCTCGCTCGGATCGGACACGATCATGTGGAACGCGTGGTCGATAACTGCCTTCTTCGCCCGCTCGCGGTAGTCTGCGACCACATCGCGCATCGACTGGCCGCGATGCTGCGCGGCGAACGGGATCACCGTGGTCGTGCCGCCGCACGCCGCCGACACGGTGGCGGTGTAGAAGTCGTCGGCGTTCCAGATCCCCATGCCCGAGAGCTGCTCGATGTGGCAGTGGCTGTCGACCCCGCCCGGCAACACGAGCCTGCCCGCGGCGTCGATCTCCCGGCCCGCACGCGGCAGATCCTCGGCGAGCGCGACGATGCGGCCGCCGTGTACGCCAACGTCGGCGCGGAAGATGTCCGCGGCAGTGACCACCGTGCCGTTGCGAATGACCAGATCGAGATCGGCCATGGCCGGTTACTCGGCTGTGAAGTCGTCTTTCCAGCTTAGCAGGACATGGTCCCGGGCTCGACTCCGGTCTACGCGGGGGGCGGTCGGGTCGATCGCGCCCGGACCTGCTGGCGCAGCTGCTCGAGCGGCCGGTCTCGGATGCCGAGCTGGGCCAACTGGTCGACCGTGTTGATCAGGTAGTCCGCGCACGGCCCGAGGAAGCCCTCTGCCGCCGCGATCACCTCGGCGACCCGGTCGTCCGGCAGATACCGGGCGTAGCGCTCGTGCGCGCGGTTGATCGCGAAGGTGATCGCGCGGACGGCGCCGAGCGCGGTGTGGACCTCGACCCAACGCGGCACGTAGGCGCCGCTCAGCATCTCGCGCCGCCACACGATCGCGAGCTCCTCCTCGACTGCTGCCGGCGCGATGTGAAACGCGACGCCGCGGCACGAGCCGCCGCGTTCCAGGCCGAGCACCAGCCCGGGGCGCTCCGGGCAGCCGCGCCCGAGATGCGTCCACAAGCAAAAGCGGCGATGATAGCCATGGACGGTGCCGGTCAGGCGATCGGTGAAATGAAACGCCGGATTCCAGATCAGCGAGCCGTAGCCGAACAGCCACACGCCGCGCGACAGGTCGACGTCGGCAAGCGTCGCGGCGCGCGAGGCGGCCAGCTCATCGTCCGACAGGAGGCGCATCGTGATGCCGAGATCGGCAATCATCTTGCGCACGTTTCCGTCTCTGATCTGTTCGCGCGTCAGCATCATGCCTGGTTCGCCACGCCGGCGAGCATTTGGTCCTGATATATGCGCAGCCGCGCACGGCAGCTAAAGTCATTGCCATGCGAATTCCCGGCTGGACGAGCCGCGGCATTCGAGCCAGGGCTCGCGTCCACCCGCAGCGCCGCCCTACTCAAGAGAGGTCGCGACGACTTGTGCGGTGGGCCGCACGGCAGCCCCGCGAGAGGACTTTTCGAGGAGTCGCGAGCGCTCCCTCAGGTCGAGGGGTCACGGCGCAGCACCAGGCTCAGGCCGCGTCCGCGCTGTGCCAGAGCGCGCCGTCGACGATCACGTGGCGCACCTCGAGACGGTGCCCGCCGGTGATGCGCTCGCCCATCACGTCGACATAATCGAAGCTGCCCTCGACCAGGTCGAGCACGACGGCGTCTCCAACCGCGCCCGGCGTTAGCGTGCCGAGGTCGGGCCGGCGCAGCGCCGCCGCCGGCCTCGCCGTCGCCGCGGCGATCACCTCGGGCAACGCCATGCCGAGGCAGTGCAGCTTGGACATGGTGCGCAGCAGATCGAAGGCCGGGCCGTGCTCACACAGCACGTGCACGTCGCTGCTGATCACGTCGGGCAGGAAGCCGGCGTCCAGCATCGGCCGGGTCGAGGCGAAGCCGAAGCCGCCCATGCCGTGGCCGAGGTCGAACAGGATGCCGCGGGCGCGCGCTTCGAGCATCTCCTCGCGCACCTCCCCGCGCACCACCGGTGCGTTCGGAAACGGCCGGAAGCAATGGGTCAGAACGTCGCCGGGGCGGAGCCGCGCGAGCATGTCGCGGCGCCGCGGCGGCGGGAAATCGATGTGCGCCATCACCGGCAGCGCGAGCTCCTCGGCCACCTCGACCCCGAGCTCCAGCGGAAATACGCCGTAGCCCTCGCTGGTGTTGCGCCCGACCCGCACTTTGATGCCGACGATCAGATCGCGATGCCGCTCGGCGACCTCCAGGCAGGCGCGGGCATCGAGCAGGCGCACGTCGCTGCACTCGCCGACCATGACCGATTTCGAGAACGCGAAGATGCCCGCGAACGAGATGTTGAGATAGGGCAGGATGCGCACCGCCGACGGCTCGATCACGAACTCGCGAAACCCATGGAAGTTGCCGGGGCCCGCGCTGCCGGCATCGACCAGGGTGGTAGCGCCCGAGCGGCGCGCGACCGGCTCGGGGCGCACGCTGAGCGAGGTGCCGCCCCAGTAGACATGCGTGTGCAGGTCGATCAGACCGGGCAGTACCAGCCCGCTGGCGGCCGCGACGGTCTCGGTGGCAAGCGCAGGGTCGATGCCCGGGGCGACCTTGGCGACCTTGCCGCCCGCGAATGCGACGTCGTAGCGGCCATCCAGCCCCTGCGCCGGATCGATCACCCGCCCGCCGGCGATCACCAGATCGTACATGCGGCTCCCCCGTCACCGACGTTCGTGTTTTGCCTTCCGTCCGCTCGTCAGGTTCTTCGCCGTCCAAGATCGCGGGCTCCGGATCGCCTTGCTTCTGCCCCGCGGCATTGGCGCAATCACGATCGGGGCATATTGCGCGACCGGGTCATTCCCATCAAGCAGCCGTCCCGAACGGAGGGCCGCCCGCCCGGCGTCACACCGGCCGCCTCCCTCCGCTAACCCCAATAGCGGCCGCTCGCGCCGACCGCCGAGGTGAGCAGTCCGAGCGCCAGGTTGGTCGCGACCATCCAGCGAATTTGCCCGAGCTGGCGCGCCGCCGTCTTGTCGTCGCCGGCCGCGAGCGCGCGGCGCAGGCGCGCCCATGGCGCGAAGTACAGGTGCAGGAACAGCACGATCATCAAGAGGCCGATCGCCTGCATGACGTGAACGTGAACGCCGGCGGCCCTGAACCCGCCGAGCGCGAGGAAGACCATGCCGTAGCCGGAAAGCAGCAGGGCGACGACGCTCGCCCAAACCCATGGGAAGAACCGGCGGAACACCTGGCCCCAGAGCTCGAGGCGCGGATGCGGGTCGAGCGCCCCCGCGGCCGGGCGCAGCACCATGTAGGCGAAGAACATGCCGCCGACCCAGATCACCGCGGCGAGCACATGGACGATCAGCCCGACGATCATCGCGAGTGCGCCAGACGCTGGTGGGTTTCCGGCATCGAGCCTCTCCCTTCGCATGTCCCTCGTCGATGGGCCAAGCGTAGGCCTATTCCGGCATCGCTCAAAGCTCTTCCGGTCTCGGCCCGTCGAACCGGCAGCTTGCATATCAAGGACGAAAGATTGCGCTGACGCCGTCGATAGCGCCAAGACGGGCGCCGTCCTGCGGTCATGATCATTTGATGTGGACAGCGGCGCCCCTCCGGATCCATTGGCATGGCCCGTGCCGACGCGAAATGGCCGCCAGCGGTACGCATGAGGATGGCGCCGTCCGCGCATCAGCGCTTCTCGGCCGGCCTGTTGATCCCACCTACGTTGCGGTAGACAGGAGACGCAGACGCCCTGCGCTGGGGCGCGCGGTTTTCGCTCGGGAGGCATCATGAACCGGTCAGTTCCGCAGCATTGGTTCGCCGTGGTCGCGGGTGCGGCGCTGACCCTGCTGCTCGGGGGCGCCGCGCTCGCCGAGCCGGTGCGGATCACGGTGCTGCACACCAACGACGTGTACGAGATCGCGCCGCAGCAGGGCCGCGGCGGCCTCGCCGAGCTGGCCACCCTGCTCCAGCGCGAGCGGGCGGTAGCCGCGCACAGCATCACCACCTTCGGCGGCGACCTGATCTCGCCCTCGGTGCTGTCCGGGATCACCGAGGGCGCGCAGATGATTGAGCTGTACAATCTGCTCGGCACCGACGTCGCGGTGCTCGGCAATCACGAGTTCGACTTCGGCCCCGAGGTCGCGTCGCGTCGCGTGCGCGATTCCGCGTTCCGCTGGCTCGGCACCAACGTGCTCGGCCGCGACGGCAAGCCGGCGGTCGGGGCGGTCGACCTGCACACGATGGACGTCGGCGGCTACAAAATCGGCTTCTTCGGGCTGCTCACCCCCCAGACGGCCGTGCTGTCCTCGCCCGGCCCCGACATCACCTTCGCGCCCGCGATCGCGACGGCGACCTCCGCGGTCGAGCGGCTCGAGGCGCAGGGCGCCGACGTGATCGTGGCGTTCACCCATGAGGACTTCGCCGATGACCGCGAGCTGGCTCGGACGGTCGAGAGCATCGATCTGATCCTCGGCGGCCACGACCATAACCCGATCACGTTCGACGAGCGCGGGGTGCTGATCGTGAAGGCCGGCTACGACGCTCACTATCTCGCCGCGATCGACCTGGTGGTCGCTCGGGTGAAAAGGGGAGACCGGGAGGTGGTCGAGGTCGTGCCGGAGTCCTGGCGCTATCTCTCGACCGCCGGGGTGGAGCCGGACCCGAAGATCCAGCCGGTGGTGGCCCGCTACGAAGCCAAGCTCGACGAGGAGCTGTCCGTGCCGGTCGGCACCGCTACGGTCACCCTCGACACGCGCCGCAGCACCGTGCGCACGGCCGAGAGCAACTTCGGCGACCTGATCGCCGATGCCATGCGCGCGGGCATGGGCGCCGACCTCGCGCTCATGAACGGCGGCAGCATCCGCGGCGATCGCACCTACGCGCCCGGCACGGTGCTGACCCGGAAGAACATCCTCATGGAGCTGCCGTTCGGCAACGTGGTCGTGCTGATCGAACTGTCGGGCGCCGACCTGCTGGCCGCGCTGGAAAACGGCGTGTCCCAGATCGAGGACGCCGCCGGGCGATTTCCCCAGGTCTCCGGCCTGACCTTCACCTTCGATCCCACCAGGCCCGCCGGCAGCCGCATCGTCGCGGTCGAGGTCGGCGGGCAGCCCCTCGACAAGGAGCGCATGTACAAGGTGGCGACCAACGACTACATCTACGGTGGCGGCGACGGTTACTCGGCGCTGTCCCGGGGCCGGCCTCTGATCGACGCGTCCGGCGCCCCGCTGCTGACCGCCCTGGTGATCGACCAGATCGCGCGCCGGGGCGAGATCGCGCCCAAAACCGAGGGGCGGATCACGCGCGCCGGCTAGCGTTCCCGGTGCCCCGGCCGAGGCGGTCCCTTCGTCCGACCAGGTGTCCGCAGCGAAGACTATCCCCGCCGGAGCGCCCGCCGGCCCGAACCTCACGCGTGCATCGTAGGGGTCTACCCTTCGGCGTGGCGAGCCATTCCCCGCATCCTCGTTAACCTTTGCTCAACCCATTTGGCCACACACGCGGTTTCATCCGATGGGTGCATGCGACCGTGGGAATCCGTTACGTCGCGAGGGCGGCCGCACGACCATCGATTGCCACGATCGCATGGACCAGAGATGCGTCTTCCGATCGTCAAAGGTTAATGAGCGGCTAATGCAGTGCCAGAGGGGAAAGCCCGACAGGAGCGCCTGGCATCAGACCTCGCCAGTGAGTTCCGGTTGCTTGGCGCGCGCCGCCGTGCGCAGCAGCGGAATCAGCGGCATCGCCAGGACCGAAGTGACGGCGCACAGATAGAACACATCCACATAGCCGATCATCAGCGCCTGGCGCGCGACCTCGCCCTCCAGCTTGAGCAGCGCCGACGGATCGGTCAGCTCGCCGCCGCCGGACAGGGTGTACTGGCGAAGCATCTCGTTGAACGGCGAGATGGCCTCGGCGAGCACGCCGTGGCTGATCCCCGCGGTGCGGACCAGGATCGCGAGCGCCGTGGCGATGCCGATGCTGCTGCCGAGGCTACGGATCAGGTTCCACATCGACGCCGCCTCGGTGCGGTGCTCGGCCGCGAGCGAAGCGAAGGTCAGGAGGCCGAGCGGCCCGATGATCGAGCCGGCCCCGAGCCCCTGCAGCAGCCCGGTCCAGAACACCGGCCCCACGGTCACCTCCAGGTTCCAGCCGGACATCCACCAGCTGGAGACGGCCAGCAGCACGAACCCGCTCGCGATCTGCAGGCGCGGGTCGAGCCGATGGCTGAGCCGGCCCAAGAGGATCATCGCCATGAACAGCCCGAGCCCGCGCGGACTTAGCAACAGGCCGATGGTCGCCATCGGATAGTCCTGCAGGTCCTTGAGGAACGGCGGCATCAGCACCATCGGCGCGAGCGTCAGCAGGCCGTACAGGAACACCAGGACCATGCCGAGCGCATAATTGCGATCGCGCATCAGGCGCAGATCCACGATCGCCTCCCGGCTGGTCAGGCTGTGCACGATGAAGAAGTACAGGCCCGCGACCATGATGATCGCTTCGATCACGATCTCGCGGGAGTCGAACCAGTCGAGGCGCTGGCCGCGGTCCAGCATCATCTGCATGGCGCCGACCCCGAGCGCGAGCGCGCCGAAGCCGAACAGGTCGAACGGCTGCCGGTCGTCGGCCGGCGGCATGCGTGGCAGGAACAGGGCGCCGCCGAGCAGGGCGGCCGCGCCGACCGGCACATTGATGAAAAAGATCCAGCGCCACGACAGCGCCTCGGTCAGATAGCCGCCGAGCGTTGGCCCGATCACCGGCCCGAGCACCACCCCCATGCCCCAGAGCGCCATCGCCTTGCCGTGCTCCTCGGGCGGGTAAATGTCGAGCATGATGGCCTGCGACAGCGGGATCAGAAACGCGCCGCAGGCGCCCTGGCCGATGCGCAGCAGCACCTCGGCCGGCAACGACTCGGCGGCGCCGCAGAACAGGGAAAACAGGGTGAAGCCGCCGACCGCGACGAAAAACAGGTTCTTGCGGCCGATGCGCGCGCTGAGCCAGCCGGTCGCCGGCAACATCACCGCGCTCGCCACGATGTACGAGGTGAGCACCCACGAGATCTGGTCCTGGGTCGCCGAGAACGTGCCCTGCATGTGCGGCAGCGCGACCGCGGCGATCGTCCAGTCGATCGAATAGATCATGCTGGACAGCACGAGGGTCCCGGTGACCAGCCCGCGGTTGATCGTGGGCTCGATGCCGTCTGCGGCCTCGGCGCGCAGCCTCGTGCTCATGCGGGATCAGGTATCCGCGCCAGGCGCGTTCGGCAACCGCGGTCATGCGTTTGACGCGCAGCGCCGCGGTTCCATTCCAGCCGTGCAACCACGCCCAGAGCGTCGTTTCGCGCTTGCAATCCGGGTCGCGAACGCGCACACCGCACAGCTCAACCGTCGGGGTTCATTGCTGGTTCCGGGTGAGAGCGATGACTAGGCACTCTCTTGCCCAGATTGGGGTGAACATCGAGGCGGAGGCGGAGAACGCCCGAGCGGAGGTGGGGTCCAAGCGGGTGCGCCGGTCGTGACCGACGCTGAGTCCGATCACTTCGCCCTGCGCCACGGTCTGCGGCACGCCGGCACGCACCTCATCATCGATCTTTGGGACGGCGAGCATTTCGACGACGCCGGCGTGATCGAGTCGGCGCTGCGCAGTGCGGTGCACCAGGCCGGGGCGACGCTGGTGCATCTCCACCTGCACGAGTTCACGGCGGGCGGCGGCGTGTCCGGCGTCGCGATGCTCGCCGAGTCGCACATCTCAATTCACACCTGGCCGGAGCGCGGCTACGCAGCAATTGACGTGTTCATGTGCGGCGCGGCGGAGCCGTACGGCGTGGTGCCGATTTTCCGTCGCGCGTTCAAGGCGCGCCGGATCGCGATCTCGGCGCTGCTGCGCGGCCTCGTCTGATGGCCGAGTGGTTCGAAGAAGACTACTACCCTGACTGGCGGCAGCGGTTCCTGGTCGAACGCTACCTCCATCGCGGGCGCACCGACTTCCAGGAAGCGGTCATCTTCGAATCGCCGCAGCTGGGCCGCGTGCTCGTGCTCGACGGCTTCGTCCAGACCACGGAGCGCGACGAGTTCATCTATCACGAGATGATCGTGCACGTCGCGATGATGGCCCACGGCGCGGCCCGCGAGGTCCTGATCATCGGCGGCGGCGACGGCGGTGCTTTGGAAGAGGTGCTGAAGCACCGAAGCGTCGACCAAGCCACGATGGTCGAGCTCGATACCGGCGTGGTCGAGCTCGCGCGGAAGCATCTGCCCGAGATCAGCCGCGGCGCCTTCGACGACCCGCGCACCCGCCTGATCTTCGGCGATGGCGTCGAGTTCGTCGCCGGCGCGGAGCAGCAGTTCGATGTGATCATCGTCGACTCGACCGATCTGGTCGGGCCGGGCGCGGCGCTGTTCACGAAGCCATTCTATGCCGATTGCCGGGCGCGGCTGCGCCACGGCGGCATCCTCGTCGCCCAGAGCGGCAACCCGTTTGCGGAACCCGAGCGGGTGCGCGCCTGCCTGGCCCGGCTCGGCGGTGTGTTCCGGGACACGAGCCTCGTCTCGACGTCGGTGCCCAGCTATCTCGGCGGCCTGTTCGCGTTCGCCTGGGGCTGTGACGATCCGGCCAAGCGCGAGCTTTCGATCGCGGAACTGATGGCGCGGTCGCTGCCCGAGGGCCTGCGCTGCTACACCCCTGCGGTGCACGTCGCGGCATTCGTGCAGCCGCCTTGGCTGAGCGCGATGTCCGGCTGATTTCGGGTCAGGCTGCGCCGGCCGCCCGGAGGCAAGTTGAGCAGCCCGGGCATTTACGTCGCGACCGGAAGCGCCGGGCGGTGTGGCGGCGCCTGCGGTGGAGCAGGGCTCGCGAGCGCTCAGCGCCGCCCTGGCCAGCAGCGGCTGGGTGGCGATCAGAGCATGGAATGAGTGTCGGTCGTCCGGGCCGACGCGCGTCGTCCCCGTGGAGCGGCGTTCAGGCATACTCCAAGGCGCGCCGGCGCCGGAGCGCATGTTCGAGGCAAAAGGCCAAGCACATCAAGCTGTTGACACAGCTGGGTCGGGCGGCCGCTGCGGTCGGCCAGGCGCGGCTTCGCCTTGTCATCACCCGTGATTATGGTTACTACGGCTTAGAGCGACGGCTCAGATCTGGCTGCCTCGACAAGGGCCGGTCATGGAATGACAGCTTCGGACGCCCGCTCCGACCTACCCAAAGCCGTGATCGATCTCGCGCAGGATGACGGCGCGGCGATCGACCGGGACGCCGCCGGCGCTGGCGCGGAGGGCGAACTCGTGCTCACTGACGTCGTGGTCGATGCCAACAACGAGGTGGTGGTGTTCAACGACTCCGGCTTGCGCACTCTGGCGATTCGCACCGAGGCGGCGGTGACGGCCGAGGGTCGCACGCAGAAGCACGTCACCGCCGGCGGCGAGGACGTGTCCGGGTTCCGCTATGTCGTTTTCGACAACGGGGTCAGGCTGTATTACCCGGAAGGCCTCGAGCTGATGCTGGACCGGGACGGGCCGGCCAAGTAGCGGCTTGGGGCCGCCGGTTTCGGCTCAAGGCGCGTCGCGCAACTGCTCGAACTCGCTCAACTCGTCGGGCGTAAGGCCGCCGAGAATCTGGTGCAGCTCCCGCTCGGGGGTGCGTTCGCTCGGCAGAGTGACCAGCTTGAGCCGATCCGCCAGCCAGAGGACCACGCGAACATTGCCGGCGCGGACCTCCTTTGCGATCGCCGCGTGCAGAGTCGGGCGCAGGTCGGCGAGTCGCTTGTCGTCGGGCTCGGTGCTGGCCGTCGCGCGGCAGCGCTCCGTCCAGCTCTGAAACACGGTATCGCCCTTGCGCCTGCGGGCGAGTGCGGCACGCGAGCAGCCGACGCGTTCGGCCACTGCCGCGGGGGTCATGCCCTGGGCCAGCAGTTCTGCCGCTTGATGCCAGTCGACGACGCGCCGCACCGTCCGCCGGCGAGCGCGCGGCTCCGGTTCCTTGCTCATCAGGATTGTCTCCGGGTGATCCAGGCC
>JBKPNX010000047.1:0-59749 GCA_046732855.1 Pseudomonadota bacterium | reverse complement strand
CCGACCCGGATCTCGCGTCCGTAGCTGCTCCTGGGTCGCGCATCCCGTAGCGGCCGAAGCGCCCGGCCGCCAGCCGCACTCAGCCGGGTTCGTTTGCGGAAACCTGCCGACGACCCAACCTCCGCCTCATGCAATGCTCGCACTGGTAAGCAAAGGGCCACCGGATTTCGGGCGGGGCCAAGCTTCCCGATCAGGCGGACAGACGCCCGAGACTGAGATCGCCCGTGGTCGAATGCGGTGATCGATGCCTCGCCAGCTCGTCATCCCGCTCCCGGCGGCGCCCTCATGGCGTGCTGGCCGGTGCGAACACCGGCCAGCGAGTCCCTTGCGAAGCTCGCTTTTGGCCATGGGCGGGCCATCCTCATGGTGCTCTCGGACCTGGGCGCACGAGAGGAGTGCCGGCGCGCCACCCCGCTCCTGGTGGCGTCGGGAGAGCCATCGTGGCATGCGGGCATACCAGGGCCGCGCGCGCACCGTAGCCGGCCTGATCCGGCAGGTACTCTGCGCGGCGGTGGGTCATGGGTCACGTGCAGCCTGCCCGATCGGACTGAGGGCTACGCGATCCAGCAGCGATCGCCGGAGCTGACCGCCTTGACTCGCCCGAGCAGAGGCTGGCTCCGCCTTGAAACGTCAGTGCCGCCCCACAACGCGACGCCTCGCCGACACCAGCCCGAGACGTTGACCGAAAATCACCCTTGGCGGGTTGACTCGGTACTGACGGTCCATGCGATCCTGGAATTCCCGCCGCCGCTTGGGCCATGCGACGCACGAAGCCCTAGGCCCGGTATGGGGCGCACGGTCGACGAACAGGCCGCTCGCGGTTCCGGCTATCGAAGCCTGCGCGAAGGGAAGCGAGCCCTGGTCCGCGAGCTTCCAGCGGGCGATCTCGACACCGTCGCGCTCGAGAGCCGCGAACGTTTGGATGGTACCAACAGACCCGCTTCGGCCCGAGTCCTGGAACGGTGCGTTGACGAAGGCGTCGTAACTCAGGCTCCACTGCACGACTACGGGTCCGCCCGCGACCGTGAGCGTCACCCGATTCGCTTCGACCGGGTTGCGGCCGCGCGCGCTGGCGGTTTCCGGGATGACGTCGCTCGCTCATGGCATCGCCTCTCGTGACGGCAGCGCCGGCCGCCTCCGCCGACCAGGGAGATAGCAAGAGCGCGCCGAGAGCGATGCCGGCGAGCGCAGCCTCCAGGCCGCACCGCGCGACTGCCTCCCGGCGTCCGATCATCGAACTGGACCGGGCCGGCCAGCGGCGGGCCGGGCGGACGTGCTACCGTTCGTTCCTGAGCCAGGTGACGCCATGCGCCTTGGCATGCTCGTGCCGGAATGCCATCCGGATCTCCCTCGATGCCGATCTCGCTGAGGGCTCTTCCACCCGCACGAGCCGCCGGTGAACGACGAGAAACGGATCAGCGCGGCTCGCCGTCGCCAGCAGTTCCGGTCATGAACACCCGCCGCCAGCGCACGTAACCGGCGCGAGCCGGCCGGTCCAGGTGAATGGCCCGAGCGTAGCAGCACCGATGCATTGCGGCGAGCGGCCAAGGTGCCGCCGGGGCGCTCGCGTTCGGCATTGCGGCGGCTTGAAAATCAACCGATCGGCACCTTGTCAGGGCGGCATGGGGACCGCATGATCGGGCTCGATCACCGAGGCGGAGTGTCAAGGCATGGGCTTGCGGGTGGGCCAATCCATGGGCGTCGACGAGTTTCTGGCGCGCTTTGGCGACAAGACCGAACGTTACGAGCTGCTCGACAGCCACCCGATCCCGCGCTGCACCGGGAGCGGGGCGCACGCGCGCATCGTGCGCCGCGTGCTCGGAGCGTTTCGCCGGCAGTTGAGCGGCCGGCCGTGGCGCGCCGTGAGCGACATGCCGGTGCCGATCGACCGCACGACCCTGCTGGTGCCGGACGTCATGGTCCTGTTCCTGTCACCGGACCAGGCGTGCTCCCAGGCGGTCGACCCCGCGGTGGTGGTCGAGGTGCTGTCCGCCGACACGCAAGCGCGTGACCGGGGCGAGAAGTGGTTGAAGTACGCCTCGCTCGCCAGTCTGCAGCATTATCTCCTGGTCGCCAGCGACGAGCAGCGCATCGAAGCGTTCTCGCGCCTGGACGCCGCCCGCTGGGCGTACCGCACCTATCAGGACGGCCTCAACACCGTCGTCGGATTGCCCGCGCTCGACATCGGCCTGCTGACCGCCGAGGTGTACGAGGGCGTCGACCTGGACCGGCGCGCCGGCCCGCGCAGCTAAGGCCGCGCAACACGGCGGCGCCTCGCGTCTTCCCACCGTTCGCACTGACGGGGGCATCGACATGCCCGGCTTCACCACCCGCCCCGAAATCCAGGGCACCTTCGGGGTCGTCGCATCGACCCACTGGCTCGCAACCGCGACCGGCATGGCCGCCCTCGAGCGCGGCGGCAACGCGTTCGATGCCGCGGTCGCGGCCGGCTTCGCGCTCCAGGTGGTCGAGCCGCATCTGAACGGTCCGGGCGGCGACCTGCCGATCATCCTGTACAGCGCCAGGCGGGAAGCGGTCGAGGTGATCTGCGGCCAGGGCGTGGCGCCGCAGGCGGCCACGGTCGCGGCGTACCGGCAGCTCGGCCTCGATCTGGTTCCCGGCAACGGGCTGCTCGCGGCCGTGGTGCCCGGTGCTTTCGGTGGTTGGCTGCGGCTCCTGCGCGACCACGGCACGCTGCCGCTGCGCGACGTGCTCGCCCCGGCAATCGGCTTCGCCCGCGGCGGCTATCCCCTGGTTCCGATGATCAGCGCCGCAATCGAGCGCGTGCGCGACCTGTTCACATCCGAGTGGCCAACCTCGGCGGCGGTGTATCTGCCGGGCGGCAAAGTGCCGGCGCCGGGCAGTCTGTTCCGCAATCCGGCGCTCGCCGACACTTACGAACGGATCGTTCACGAGGCCGAGAGCGCGGGCGGCGGGCACGAGGCGCAGCTCGAGGCGGCGCGGCGCGCTTGGTACCGCGGCTTCGTCGCCGAGGCGATCGATCGCTTCTGCCGCAGCAGCGAGATCATGGACGTCACTGGCAGGCACTATCGGGGTCTGCTCAGCGGCGACGACCTGGCGCGCTGGCAGGCCACGGTCGAGGCACCGCTCACTTACGACTATCACGGCTACACCTTATGCAAGCCCGGCCCCTGGAGCCAGGCGCCGGTTGCCTTGCAGCAGCTCGCCCTGCTGAAGGGCTTCGACCTCGCCGCGCTCTCGGCCACGGACCCGGCGTTGGTGCACACCTTGGTCGAGTGCGCCAAGCTGGCGTTTGCCGACCGCGAGGCGTTCTACGGCGATCCGGACTTCGTCGACGTGCCGATCGCGACGTTGCTGAGTGATGCCTACAACGACCAGCGGCGACGCCAGATCGGGGACGCTGCATCGTTCGAGCTGCGGCCCGGTCGGATCGATGGCTATGGCGGCGAGGTACGTCTGCGTACGCGCTCGGCCGCAGTTGACGTCGCCCATGCCGGCGCGCACGGCGGCATCGGCGAGCCGACCACGGGGCGGCACGACCCGGCGCTGACCGGACGCGGCGACACCTGCCATGTCGACGTGATCGATCGAGATGGCAACATGGTCGCAGCGACGCCATCGGGCGGCTGGCTGCAGAGCTCGCCGGTGATCCCGGAGCTCGGCTTCTGCCTTTCCACGCGGGCGCAGATGTTCTGGCTGGACGAGAGCCATCCCGCCGGTCTTGCGCCGGGCAAGCGACCGCGCACCACGCTGTCGCCCTCGCTCGCGTTGTGCGACGGCAAGCCCTACATGGCGTTCGGCACGCCGGGCGGCGATCAGCAGGACCAGTGGGCGCTGCACGTGTTCCTCCGCCACGTGCACTTCGGCATGAACATGCAGGAGGCGATCGACGCCCCGGCCTTCCACACCGAGCACGCGCCCAGCTCGTTCTATCCGCGGACGGCGCGTCCGGGCCATCTGGCGCTCGAAGGCCGCTTCCCGCAGGCGACCGTGGAGGATCTGCGCCGGCGCGGCCACGAGCTGGAGCTGTGCGGCGACTGGAGCCTTGGCCGGGTGTGCGCCGCGGCGAAGGACGGCGCGATCCTCAAAGCCGCGGCCAATGCCCGCCTGATGCAGAACTACGCGATCGGGCGCTGACGCCTGCGGGGGCGCTCCCGAACTCTGATGGCGCGTCAGCCGCGGCCGCTGGCGCGGCGGTAGCAGAAGTCGAACAGGAGTTGCCACTCGCGCTGCTGGATGCGCTGGTACAGGTCCGTGGCGCCGCTCTGCTGCGCGCAGCCTGCCGCGCACAGGTCGACGAAGACGCTTGGGTTCCAGGAGCCTGACGAGCGATCGAACGGCTCTGCGCCTGCGTCGCGCGCGAGCGTCCGCGCGCTCAAGTTCAGCGTTTCATGGATCGGATGCCGGCCAACCCGGCGAAACCAGTATTTGGCGTTCGCGAAATCGCCCTCGCGCCGGTGCATGATGCCGTGCCAGTAGCTGCCTTCGCGACCATGCAGGGACTGGCTGATCCGGTGCGCCTCGTCGAGGAAATCGTGGTACAGCCACAATCCGGCGAGGCACGCGAGGGCGAGTTCGCGGTGCCGCACCGGCTGGCCATCGAACAGGCGCGCCTCGTCCAGACCGCGCAGCTGGTCGAATGCGGTCCGGTTCGGTTCGCCCCGGTCGAGCGGCATCAGCCGCGGCTCGCGCAGAAGCGCCGTGACCGACGGGGCATACTGAGCAGGATCGAACCGCGCCATCTACTCCCATCCGATTGCTGCGATCGGGTAACCAGACCGGCGGTCGTATCAGGACAAAAGCTGCCGCCCCAACTCGAGCCATCGTTCCGGCGCTCAAGGCGCTCACCGGCCGGCTATCCCTCGATGCCGAGCGTAGCGAAGAAGCCGCGAAACGTCACTTTGCAGGCGGCAGGAACCATCGGGATGTGTGACTGCGCGCACAGGCCGGGAACACGTTCAGCGGGCTGCGATATGCCGGATCAGCGCGCGAGTCGACAACAAGGGCAGCGGAGCCTCCGGGCGGACCAGCGGGTTCGCTCCGATCAGGTCTGGCTGGTTCTGTCACGTCGCAGGTCTGCGCACCGCGCAAGCCGCGGCAGAGTTGCGGGAGCCGAGTTGGAACACGGCGCCCTCGCGGCCGCCTGACACGCGGAAGGCGGGCCTGAACCGCCGTACCGCATCGTCGAGCAGGCGCTCGAGCGTGTTGTCGTCGTGCGACGGGTCGTGGTGGAACAGGACCACCTCCTTCGCGCCGACACGCGCGGCAAACTCGAACGTATGCCGATACGCGCTGTGCCCCCAACCGACGCAGCAGGCGTACTCCTGCTCGGTGAACTGGGCGTCGTGGATCAGGAGATCGACGCCGGCCGCGAGCTCGGACCCCGAGGTCCATTCCGCTTCGAGCCATCCGCCGTTCTCGAGACAGAGCGCGGGCTCATGGTCCGGGAGGTAGGCGATGCTGCGACCTTGCTCCTCGATCCGATAACCGACGGTGGGGTTCGGGTGACAGATGAGCGCGGTTCGGATCCGGAACGGGCCGATCTCGAACACCGGGCGGGGCACCTCGTGACACGTGATGCCCGGCAGGTCGCGCAGATGCACCGGAAACAACGGCGGCGACAGATAGCGCGCGAGACGCACCTCGAGCGGCAGCGTGCTGCTCGCCGGCCCCCAGATGTGCACCTCGATATCGGGCCGATATAGCGGCTCGAAGAAGCCGAGCCCTTGGATGTGATCCATGTGCAGATGGGTGAGCAGGATGTCGATTCGGGCTAGATCCGGCGGCAGCTGCGCGCCGAGCCGGCGGATGCCGGTGCCGGCGTCGAGCACGAGCACCGTCCCGTCGTCGCCGCGCACCTCGACGCTCGGGGTGTTGCCGCCGTAGTGCGTGGTGTCCGGTCCCGGTGCGGGTACGGAGCCGCGCGTGCCGAACAGGGTTACCCGCATGGCTGCTCGATCTCCCAAAACAGGGACGCCGCCCCCAGCAACTCACCCTGGAGCCCGATGATCGGCAGCGACGCCGCCTCGATGTGGTGCCGCACACCGTTCAGTCCATGAATATACAGGCGTTTCTGCGCCGGCCGCCGGGTGGTCAGCGCGATCATCAGCGGCAGATCCTCAGGCGGCATCGGTTGGCCCCACTCATCAACCGGGGTGAATGCCGTGGACCAGACTTGGGCTGGCATCGCGCCGGTCTCTTCGAACCGTTGACCTAGGATAGACTCGGCCGGCTCGTTGTAGAACAGCAGATCGCCCTTGGGATCGACCAGGAACAGCGGTACGCTCAGATAGCCGGCCAGTTGCCGGATCAGGATGATCTGAATCGGAAGAGCCATCGCTCCTCTCCCACCGCAGTCGGCAATTCTCTGTCACCAGCGCAGCCGACGCAACGGTTCGATGAGCGATCTGGCCCGGTCAGCGGCGCTGCTGCGGCAACCGCGGGAATCTTCTAGGCGGCCCACGATCGATCGCTTTCGCCCAGCTCCTGACCAGCATCGCCGAGTCCTGCTTTCAGGCGGAAACGCGGATTAGCGCTGCCCCACCCGATCCTGTACAGGAGATTGCCGAGGCCTGCGGCACCGCAGGCCGAGCGAGCCCCAAGCAGGGACGAGTACATGGTTGTGGGGGCGTCACCCGGCGAACTCGCTGCTCTGATCGCCGCGCTGCTGGCGGCAGGGCTTGCCACCGGGTTGCTCGCCGGCCTGCTCGGCATCGGCGGCGGCAGCATTCTCGTGCCGGTGCTCTACGAGGTATTCGGCGCGCTCGGGGTTGACGAGGCGGTCCGCATGCATCTTGCGGTCGGTACCTCGCTCGCGGTGATCGTGCCCACCTCGCTGCGCTCGTTTGCGGGCCACCGCGCACGCGGCGCGGTCGACATGGACCTCGTCCGTAGCATGGCGCTGGCCGTGGTTGCCGGCGTCGGGCTGGGGGCGATCCTGGCACGCTACGCCAACGACGCCGTCTTGAAGGGAATCTGGGTCGCGGCCGCGAGCCTGGTATCGCTGAAGCTCTTTCTTGGCCGGCAGGACTGGCAGCTGGGAGACGTGATCCCGGGCCAGCCCTTCCGTGCCATCTACGGTGGATTCGTCGGTTTGCTATCGACCTTGATGAGCATCGGCGGCGGCGTGTTCATCACCGCGCTGATGACCTTCTATGGCCACCCGATCCAACGCGCGATCGCGACCTCATCGGCTTTCGGCCCGATCATCGCCATCCCTGGGGTGCTTGGCTTCATTTGGGCGGGATGCCATGCCGTGGGTTTGCCGCCAGGCTCGCTCGGCTACGTCAGCCTGCTCGGCGCGCTGCTGATCGCCCCGACCAGCGTGCTCGCGGCGCCGCTTGGCGTGCGCCTCGCCCACGGCATCTCGCGGCGCAAGCTCGAACTGGCGTTTGCGACTTTTCTGGCGGTGGTCGGGGCGCGTTTTCTGCTCAGTCTGATCGACTGACCGGCCATGCCCTTCGTCATCGGGCCGGCCCGCCATTACACGCGCCATTGCTGTCAGGTACTTCAGCTTCATCTAAGGGCGGGCACGGGTTGTTAACCGATCCTGGCTAGGTTTGCCGCGCGTGGCATGCTTTGCTGAAAGTGTTCTATCTTGGAGGGAGCAGGGCGATGGGAGCGCCTCGCCACCACATCTGCTGCTTGGGCGCCCTATGGCTCGCGGTCGCCGCTCCGGCGGCAGGTCAGAACGATGACTGGGCGGGGGTCAACGGCGCCGGCGTGCACGCCGCCGAAGAGGGCCGTTTTACCGAGGCCGAGCGGCTGTTTCGCGATGCGCTGCAGCTGAGCGGACAGCTGCCCCAGGGCGACGTCCGCCGGGCGACCAGCCTCAACAATCTCGCTTTCACCCTCCACGCCCAGGGCCACTATGTCGCCGCCGAGCAGCACTATCGGGAAGCGTTAGCGATGCGCGACGCGGCGCTCGGCAAGGACCATCCTGACGTGGCCCAGAGCTGTAACAATCTCGCCGAGCTGTATCGCGTGCTCGGCCATTACGCCGAGGCCGAGGCTTTGCACCAGCGGGCGCGCGGCATCCGTGAGAGGCAGTTTGGGCCCGCGCATCCGGAGGTGGCGCAAACGCTCAACAATCTGGGGGTCCTCTATGCCAGCCAGGGGCGCTACGAGGAGGCTGAGCCTCTCTATCAGCAGGCGCTCCAGATTCGCTTGGCCGCGTACGGCGACGATCATCTGACCGTGGCCGAGTCCCGCAACAACCTCGCCATGCTCTATTACGGTCAAGGGCGCTACGAGGAAGCCAGGCCGTTGTACGAGCGGGCGCTCGCAGTCGAGCAGGAGAAGCTCGGCGCAGCACAACCCTCGCTCGCGACCACGCTCTCCAATCTCGGCGAACTGCATCGCGTTGAGGGGCGTCTCGATCGAGCGATCGAGTTCCACGGGCGCGCGCTCGATGTGCGCGAAAAGGCTCTCGGGGCCAACCATCCCGCAACCGCGCAGAGCCTCAACAATCTTGCCGTCATCTATGTCGAGAAAGCGGAGTATGACAAGGCCGAGCAGCTGTACGAGCGCAGCATCGCGATCAAGGAAGCGACGCTAGGCACGGCGGATCCCGAGCTCGCGCTGACGCTCAGCAACCTCGCCGAGCTGTACCGGCGGCAACGGCGCCTCGATCAGGCCGAGCCGCTATATACCCGGGCGCTGACAATCGAGCAGACCGCCTTTGGTGCGGATCATCCGAACCTCGCGCCGGGGCTCAACAATTTTGCGCTGCTGCACTTCGAGCGGGGCGCTTATCTCGAAGCCCAGGCGCTGCTCCGCCGGGCGCTGGCGATCGAAGAGAGAGCATACGGCCCGGACGACCCGACGCTGATCGTAACCCTCGAGAACTACGCGCGCGTCGTGCGCGCGCTGGGCCGTGAAGCCGAGGCCGACGAGCTGGACGCCCGCGCTCAGACGCTCGCAGGCAGCTCTGAGTTCGACCAGCCGGCGCTCACTGGCTCGGGGCCGCGCCGGAACGCGCCGCAGGACAGATTCCCCGCCCCGCCGCGCCTGCCGCCGCCACCTTCGCCGCGGCCCCCGGCTTCCTAATCGATACGGGCGTTCCCCGACGGGTCCACCCCACACTCAGCGTTCCGCCAGCCGACCTGGATCGCGCTTCAACGGCTGAGCGCCGGGTCAGGCCGCCTCACATCGCGTAGTCGACGTCGCGCTGCACTTCGCTCGCCACGCCCTGGTCCTCGGCCCTTCGACACAGCTCCTCGATCGTGACCCGGTCGAGACGCGCCATGAGCTCCTGTTCGGTGTTGGACCAGAACGGACCGATGACGCGCCGTCCCAGCTCCGAGGACGAGGCAAGGAGCTCCTGGGCCGGTGTTCCCTCAATGCCGCGCACCACGCGGACGACGTCGGCGACGCTCACCCGGCGTCGTTCACGCGCGAGCCGATAGCCGCCGCGCGGTCCGCGCACCCCCCGCAGGATACCGGCCCGGACCAGCTGCTGCATGACCTGCTCCAGATAGCGCCGCGGCAGGTTCAGGCGACGCGCGATGTCTTGACTCTGCACCGGTTCCGCGCCGCCGTGATAGGCGATGTCCGTCACCGCCTCTAAGGCGAGCACTAACTTCTTCGATGGCCTCAACATCTTGACAAGTCCCGCGCTCTCGATCCCCCGGCGATAGTTGATGCCCGATCACGGCGTTTGACAGGGCCCACCGAAGCCGAAGTCGCCGCGCGCGCCTTTAGGCCGCAGCAGCCGGCGCGCTTGCGAAATGGGCCGCGATACGCGCCACCAGACGAGAGGCTACCTGCGCTTTGGCGAGCTTCGGCCAACTTTCCACTTCGGCGTCGCTGCGAATTAATTGAACAGTGTTGTAAACGCTGCCGAACGTGGCCTGTTCCCTCGAAACGTCGTTGGCCACGATCCAATCGCAGCCCTTGGCCGCGAGCTTGCGCCGCCCATTGGCGACGACGTTCCCGGTCTCCGCGGCAAAGCCGATCACCAGTCGCGGCCGCGGGGTCGCGTGGGACAGCGTCCTCAGGATGTCGGGGTTCTCTGCCAGGACCAGCGCCGGCGGTACTCCATCTGCCCGCTTCTTGATCTTGTCGCGGCTGCTCTCGGCGACCCGCCAGTCCGCCACTGCGGCCGCGCACACCGCGACGTCGACCGGCAGCGCCGCCTCGCAGGCTGCGAGCATCTCGCGCGCCGATTCCACGCGCACGACGCTGGTGCCCGCCGGATCAGGCTCGTGCACCGGGCCGCTCACGAGCACGACCTCTGCGCCCGCATCGGCCAGAGCCGCGGCGATCGCATGGCCCTGCTTGCCCGACGAGCGGTTGGCGATGAAGCGCACCGGGTCGATCGCCTCGACGGTGGGGCCGCTCGTCACCAGTGCGCGCATGCCGCGGAGCGGTCCGGCGCTGGCCGCCAGGATCTGTTCGATCGCCTCGACGATCTGGTCGGGCTCGGCCATGCGCCCGAGCCCGGTCTCGCCGCAGGCCATGTCGCCCGGATTGGGGCCGACCAGGCGCACTCCGTCGGCCTGGACCTGGGCGACGCTGCGCTTGGTGGCGGGATGCGCCCACATCGCCGGATTCATCGCCGGAGCGATCAGCACCGGTTTGTCGGTCGCCAGGAGCGCGGTGGAGGCCAGATCATCGGCCAGGCCATGCGCCATTTTGGCGATCAGATCGGCGGTTGCGGGGGTGACCACGACCAGGTCCGCCTCGCGTGACAGGCGGATGTGCCCGATCTCGGCCTCGTCGGTCAGCGAGAACAGGTCGGTGAACACCCGCTCCCCGGACAGGCTCGCCACCGCGAGCGGCGTGACGAACTGGGCACCAGCGCGGGTCAGGACACAGCGCACGCCAAATTCCCGCTCGCGCAGCCGGCGGATCAGCTCCAGCGCTTTATAGGCGGCGATCCCGCCGGCAATGATCAGCAGGATGCGACGGTTTTGCTGCATCGCACACATCCCGGATTCCGGACGATTCGCACCGGGGAATGCCGGCATCGGTGAACAGCAGGGACTCCGATCAGGCGGTAGCGCAAGACAATATATCGTGAAGTGGCCGGGAAACCAATGAGCGCTCTTCGCCGGCAAGTCGCGCCAGCCCTCACTCGAGCACCCAGGCCAGCAGGATGACCGCAAGTACGAGGCACAACACCCAGGGCAGCACGGCGCTGCCTTTGCTGCGCCGCCCGCCCAACGCCTCGACCGAGGTCGGGTGCAGTCTGACGCCGCCGTCGACCACGACCTCGAGCGTGCGCTCGGCCCGTTCGAGCAGATGGGACAGCCGGCGCGCAGCCTCCAGACCATCTTCCATGGCGGCTCTCAGCTGAGCCTGCGGGCCCAGGTTCTCGGCCATCCACTCCTCGATCAGCGGCTGCGCCAGCTGCCACATGTTGAGCTTGGGATTGAGCGCACGGCCCACGCCCTCGGCCACCACCATGGTCTTCTGCAGCAGCAGCAGCTGCGGCTGAGTCTCCATGGCGAACGCCTCGCTGACCTCGAACAGCTGCCCGAGCAAACGGCCGATCGATATTTCGGCCAGCGGCCGCCCGCGAATCGGCTCGGCGATTGCCCGACAGGCCTGCATGAACGCGGCCTTGTCCTGGTTCGCTGGCACATAGCCGGCAGCGAAATGGACATCGGCGACCCGCTGATAGTCCGCGGACAGGAAGCCGAGCAGCATCTCGGCGAGGTATCGTCGCGTCGGCCTGTCCAGGCGGCCCATGATGCCAAAGTCGACGGGCACCAGGCCGCCCTGCTCATCGATGAAGATGTTGCCGGGATGCATGTCGGCATGGAAGAACCCGTCGCGGAACACCTGCTTGAAGACGATCTCGGCGGCGCGGGCCAGAATCCGGTCGGGGTCGAAACCCGCGCTGATCAGGGCGTCGCGCTCGTCCGACGCGATGCCGCTGACCCGCTCCAAGGTCAGCACCCGGCGCGCGGTGCGCTGCCAGTCGACCCGGGGCACGCGGAAGCCCTCGTCCCCGGCGAAGTTCTCCGCCAGCTCCGAGGCCGCGGCGGCCTCGAGGCGCAGATCCATCTCGATGCGGGTCCAAGCGGCCAAGGTCTCCACCACCGCGATCGGGCGCAGCCGGCGAAAGCCGGGCTGCAGGCGCTCCAGCCAGGCCGCGATCCAGGCGAAGAAATCGAGATCGCGGGTCATTTTGCCCTCGATCCCTGGGCGCAGGACCTTGACCGCGACCTCTTCGCCCGCAGCCGTCACCGCGAAGTGCACCTGGGCGATCGAGGCGGCGGCGACCGGCCGCTCGTCGAAGCTCGTGAACAACTCGTCGATAGGCTGGCCCAGTTCCGTCTCGATCACGCGACGTGCTACGGCGCCATTGAACGGCGGCAGATCGTCCTGGAGCTGAGACAGGTCGGCAGCCAGCTCCTGGCCGAGCAGATCCGACCGGGTGGCGAGGCTCTGGCCGAGCTTGATGAAGCTGGGACCGAGATCCTGCAGGGCTACGGCAAGGCGCTGCCCCGGCCGGCCCGGCGCATCCTGGCGCGACCATCGGCGCGCGAGTCGCAGCGCCGGATCGGGCAGGGGCAGCCGCTCCAGCGGAAACAGAGCATTGTGGCGGGCGAGGCAGCGCGCAATCCCGATCAGGCGCCAGAGGTGCCGCACGTCGCGCAGCATGGCCGCATGCCTAGAGACGCCAGGCCGAGTGAATCGCCGCGATGCCGCCGGACAGATCGCGATGGCGCACGCGCTCGAGCCCGGCCTGCTCGATCATTCGGGCGAAGGTTGCCTGGTCGGGGAACCGCCTGATGCTCTCCACCAGATAGCGGTACGCCGCCTGATCGCCGGCGATGTGCTCGCCGAGCCACGGCACCACGCTGAACGAATAGAGGTCGTAGGCCCGGCGCAGGAGAGGCGCCGGCGCCGGTGCAAACTCGAGACAAAGAAAGCGACCGCCCGGAACGAGGACGCGCCTCGCCTCGGCCAGCGCGCGGTCGACCCGGGTGACGTTGCGGATGCCGAACGCGATCGTGTAGGCGTCGACGCTGCGATCGGGCAGCGGCAGCGCCTCGGCATCGGCGCACACCCATTCGATCGCGTCGAGCCGGTTGGCATCGATCGCCCGGTCCCGGCCGACCTGGAGCATCGCCGGATTGACGTCGCACACGATGATGCGAGGTGACGACCCGAAACGCTTCACCCGGTGCAGCACGCGAAGCGCGATGTCGCCGGTGCCGCCGGCGACGTCGAGCAGGCGCAGGTCGGGACGCGGTGCCAGCCAGTCGATGAGCGCCGCCTTCCACAGGCGATGCACGCCGGCGCTCATCAGGTCGTTCATCAGGTCGTAGCGCCACGCGACGCGCGCGAACAGGTCGCGGACCAGGGCGGGCTTGTCTTCGGGCCGCACCTCCTGGTAGCCGAAGGAGGCGGCCAGCCGGTCACGCGCTTGGTCGGTTGAATCGATCATGCGACAACTGCCTCGGGGCGCCGTCCTGGCCGGCGTCGCTCGGCTTTTACGAGAGTGCGCGTGCCCCGACAAGCGCGCCACCTGGGGCAGGAGGGAGCATGCCTGAGCTGCCGGAGGTCGAGACGACGATGCGCGCGCTGGCGGCGCGGTTGCGCGGACGCCAGATCGCCGCGCTCGACCAGCGCCGGCCGGATCTGCGCTTTCCCCTGCCGGAGCGGCTCGCTGAGCGGGTGATCGGGCGCCGTCTGATCGGGTTCGATCGCCGCGCCAAGTACATCTTCGGCCATCTCGATGATCAGCAGAGTTTGCTGCTACATCTCGGCATGTCGGGGCGACTGCTGTTCGACGGGCCGCCGGCCGGTCCGCACGAGCATCTCACCTTTCACTTCGATGACGCCAGCTGCCTGCGGTTCGTCGACCCCCGCCGCTTCGGCATGCTTGATCTGACGCCGACGGCGGCGCTGCCGGCGCATCCGCGGCTCGCCACTCTCGGCCTCGAACCGCTCGCCGCCGGCTTCGACGGGCCCGCCCTCGCCGCGGCGTTTGCCGGCCGCCAGACGGCGCTCAAGCTGGCGTTGATGGATCAGCGGGTGGTGGTCGGGGTGGGCAACATCTATGCCTGCGAAGGCCTGTTCCGGGCGCGGCTGTCGCCGCGGCGGACCGCCGGCCACCTGCGGCCGCGCGAGGCCGCGCGGCTGACCGGAGCGTTGCGCGCCGTGCTGGTGGAGGCGATCGAGGCCGGGGGCTCGTCGCTGAGCGATTATGTCCAGACCGACGGTCAGCTCGGGTTTTTCCAGGAGCGCTTTGCCGTCTACGGGCTCGCCGGCCGGCCCTGCCGGGTTTGCGGAGCGCCGATCCGCCGGATCGCGCAGGCCAACCGGGCGACCTTCTTCTGTCCGCACTGCCAGCGCTGAGTGGGTGCGGCGCCGGCCGATTCAGGACTGGACGAGGCCTGGGGAGTTCATGCTATAGCCGCACGCTCGCTGCGGGCCGGACCTGCCCGGACCGCGGCGGCGCGCCCGCCCCGCTTCGTCGGCGCCGCCGACGGAAGATCCTTTCAGGAGCCAGAGCCATGGCGTACGAGACCATTGTGGTCGAGACGCGCGGCCCGGTCGGTTTGATCACCCTCAACCGGCCGAAGGCGCTCAATGCGCTGAACCGCCAGCTGGTCGCGGAGCTCAACCAGGCGCTCGGCGCGTTCGAGGCCGATCCCGAGATCGCGGTCGTGGTGCTGACCGGCTCCGAACGGGCGTTCGCAGCGGGCGCGGACGTCAAGGAGATGGATAGCCTGGATTTCATGGCGGCGTCGCAGACCGACTTCATCGGCCGCTGGCAGGAGGTCGCCCGCTGCCGTAAGCCGATCATCGCGGCGGTGGCCGGATACGCGCTGGGCGGGGGCTGCGAGCTCGCCATGATGTGCGACATCATCATCGCCGCGGACAACGCCAGGTTCGGCCAGCCGGAAATCAATCTCGGCACCATACCGGGCGCCGGCGGCACGCAGCGGCTGACCCGGATCGTCGGCAAGTCCAAAGCGATGGAGATGGTGCTGACCGGACGCATGATGGATGCCGAGGAGGCGGAGCGGGCAAATCTGGTGGCTCGCGTGGTGCCCTTGCCCGAACTGCTCGACCAGGCCGTCAAGCTGGCCGAAACCATTGCGGAAAAATCACAGCCGATCGTGGCGATGGCCAAGGAGGCGGTCAACGTCGCCTACGAAACGACCCTGAACGAGGGCCTTCGGTTCGAGCGTCGCACGTTCTACGCCACCTTCGCCGCGGAGGACCGGCGCGAGGGCATGCTCGCGTTCGTGGAGAAACGCACCCCGAACTTCAGCAACCGCTGAGTGGGGGCACATGCCGCGGTACGGCCCGTTGACGACGGTGCTGCCCGGCGTTAAACACGCCGTTTCCACTGACCGAGAATCCCGAGAAAGCTATGGCCCATCATCCGTCCGCCAAGAAGCGCATCCGTCAAGCCGCCAAGCGCGCCGAGATCAACCGCTCCCGCACGAGCCGGATCCGCACCTTCATCAAGAAGGTCGAGCAAGCGGTCGCGAGCGGCGACGCCGGCGCGGCGCAGATCGCCCTGCGCGCCGCCGAGCCCGAGATCCGACGCGGCGTGAACAAGGGCGTGCTCAAGCTCAACACGGCTTCGCGGCGGATCTCGCGTCTGTCGAAGAAGGTGAACCAGATGACCAGCTCGGCGCCGACCTGATCCAAGTTCGTCTTCATTCGCTTGCGATATCCGAATCTCGAATTCACCACACGACTGTCGTTTCACTAGTAATTTTGCGAGAAATTGATGGAAATGAGCGGGAGCCGCGCCAGATTTATTAACTGACTATTTTTGCGCGTCACTCAACCGCAGGTCGATAATTCGCGTTCTCCTTTCGATCACCTTGTCACTCCAAACCCCCAGGGTTATTCTGAGTTATAACCCTGGGGGGCTTAGAGCGTCTTGTCTTCAGGATCAATGACTTTGGCCGGTAACATCAACGGCTTTAGTCGATGTCCGACCTATACTGCACAATCGAGCGGGCATCTTTGTATCCCGAGAATGAGCGTTCTGGCCTGTGTAGCCCGTGCTGGCGTCCTCCAATACGCACAGGTGGGCAGTTTGGTGGTGTGCCTGAGGTGTTGATGACCCTCCAGCCGAAGAGCGCCGCGCGAGACTTCGACCGACAGTGGTCGCGGGTCCGGGGCATGCTGCGCGAGGAGTTTGGCGAGACCGCGTACAATACCTGGCTGGCGTCGCTGACCCTCGACGGGTTGGAGGGCGAGCGTGTGCTGCTCTCGGTGCCGACGCGCTTCCTGCGCGACTGGGTGGCAGCCCACTACGCCGACCGGATCCGCGTACTCTGGCGGCGGGTCAATCCCATGATCAGCGGCGTGGCGTTGAATGTCATGCCGGCGACGCCACCCTCGCCCGCATCGGCCAAGGCAATCGTGGCTCCCGTCGACCCGGTCCAGGCCGCCCCGGAGAGCGCGCCTGCCGACGCGGAGATCGGCGCCCCACTCGACCCGCGCTGCACGTTCGAGAAGTTCGTCGTAGGGCAGCCCAACGAGTTGGCGTTTGCCGCGGCGAAGCGCGTCGCTCAAATGGCCGTACCGCCATTCAATCCGCTGTTCCTCTACGGCGGCGTCGGGCTCGGCAAGACCCACCTGATGCACGCCATCGCCTGGCAGATCCGCCGCCAGGACGGCGCGCGCAAGGTGGTCTACCTGTCCGCCGAGAAGTTCATGTATCAGTTCGTCAAGGCCTTGCGCTTCAAGGATACGATGAGCTTCAAGGAGCTGTTCCGCTCGGCCGACGTGCTGATGGTCGACGACGTCCAGTTCATCGGGGGCAAGGAGACCACCCAGGAGGAGTTCTTCCACACCTTCAACACGTTGGTTGATCGTGGGCGGCAGATCGTGATCTCCGCCGACCGCAGCCCGAGCGAACTGGCCGGACTCGAGGAACGGATCCGCTCCCGGCTCGGTTGGGGGCTGGTGGTAGATATCCACCCCACCACGTACGACCTGCGGCGCGAAATCCTGCAGGTGAAAGCGAGGACGATGGCCCAGGAGGTCGTGATCCCGGAGGCGGTGCTCGACTTTCTCGCCCGGCGCATCACCTCGAACGTGCGCGAGCTCGAAGGTGCGCTCAACCGCATCGTGGCCCAGGCGACGCTGGTCGGGCGGGCGATCACCCTCGAGATGGCCCAGGATATTCTGCAGGACCTGCTGCGCGCGCACGAGCGCCGGGTGACCATCGAAGATATCCAAAGGCGGGTCGCCGAGCACTACAAGATACGCCTCGTCGACATGCAGTCGGCGCGCCGCGCGCGCGCCGTCGCTCGGCCACGCCAGGTGGCGATGTACCTGGCGAAGCAGCTGACCCCGCGCTCGCTCCCGGAAATCGGGCGCAAGTTCGGCGGCCGCGACCACACCACGGTGATGTACGCGATCCGCAAGATCGAAGAGTTGCGCGCCATCGACCCGCTGCTGAGCGAGGATATCGAAACGCTGCGCCGGGTGCTGCACGGCTGAGGCGGTCGGCGTCCAGCCGGCCTTTTTTTGCTGTCTCCTCAAGCGATTGATGGTACGGTCTGCCTCCCGGCGGCAAGCTCTGTTCCAGGGCCGCGCCGCAGGGCGAGAGGCGGGGAGCAGCCCGCAGAAGCCGGAGTTGGCGTGGCGCATGAAGCTGGCGATCGAGCGCGCAGCCCTGTTGAAGTCGCTCAGCCACGTGCAGAGCGTGGTCGAGCGGCGGACCACGATCCCGATCCTGTCCAACGTCCGCCTCGAGGCGAGCGATGGCGCGCTTGGCCTGACCGCGACCGATCTCGACCTCTCGGTGGTCGAAACCACCGAGGCCGAGGTGACCCAGTCGGGCGCCACGACAGCGCCAGCGCACACCCTGTACGACGTCGTGCGCAAGCTGCCCGAAGGCGCGCGTGTGGCGATCGAGCGCAGCGCGAGCGGCAGCGAAATCACCCTGCGCAGCGGGCGGGCGACCTTCGATCTGCCCTGCCTGCCGGCCGACGAGTTCCCGACCATGGGCGACGAAGGCCTCGAGCACCGCTTCGCCCTGCCCGCCGGCGAGCTCAGAAAGCTGATTGACCGCACCCGGTTCGCGATTTCGACCGAGGAAACCCGCTACTACCTGAACGGCATTTTCTTCCATTCGGTGGACAGCGACGCCGGACGACTGCGCGCCGTGGCCACGGACGGCCATCGGCTCGCGCGCGCCGAAGTCGCGCTGCCCGAGGGCGCCGCGGGCATGCCGCCCGTGATCGTGCCGCGCAAGACCGTCGGCGAGCTACGCAAGCTGGTCGACGAGCCCGACGCCGACGCCGCGGTCGAGATCCGCCTTTCGAGCGCGCGCATCCGCCTCGATGTCGGCCCCGCGGTGCTGCGCTCGCGCCTGATTGACGGCACGTTTCCGGACTACGAGCGGGTCATTCCGAGCGCCAACGACAAACTCCTGGTCGCCCCGACCAAGGAACTGTCGGCTGCGATCGACCGGGTCGCGACCATCTCGACCGACCGCTCGCGCGCGGTCAAGCTCAGTCTTGCCCGGAGCAGGCTGACCCTGTCCGCGGTCAGTCCCGAGGCCGGGCGCGCGGTCGAGGAGCTGGACGTGAGCTATCCCAGCGAGCCTCTGGAGATTGGCTTCAACGCTCGCTATATGCTGGACATGAGCGCCCAGATCGAGGGTGATGACATCGAGCTGGCGATCCTGGACGCGGCCTCGCCGATGATCGTGCGTGACCCCAAGGACAACAGCACGCTGTATGTGCTGATGCCCATGCGCGTCTGATGGCGCTCGCCCTGCATCGCGCGCCGGATCAAGCGGCGCGTGTGGCTGTCCGCCGCCTTGCGCTGGTCGATTTCCGCAGCTATGCGAGCCTGCGGCTCGAGGTCGACTCGCGACCTGTCGTGCTGGCGGGACCGAACGGCGCCGGCAAGACCAATCTGCTCGAAGCGATCTCGTTTTTGGCGCCCGGGCGGGGATTGCGGCGCGCCCGTCTCGGCGACGTCGATCGCATCGGGGCGGGTCCGTGGTCGGTCGTGGCGCGCATCGACTCGGCCCGCGGCGCCGTGGAGGTCCGCACCGCTCATGTGCGCGAGGGCGAGCGCCCGCGCCGCAGCCTCCAGATCGATGGCGGCGAGGCCGACAGCCAGGCGGCGCTGGCCGACGCCATGAGCGTGGTTTGGCTGACCCCGGCCTTGGACCGGCTGTTCCAGGACGGCGCCGGCGAGCGCCGCCGGTTTCTTGACCGTCTGGTGCTGAGCGGCGATCCCGCGCATGGGACTCGGCTCGCGCGCTATGCCCACGTGCTGCGCCAGCGGGCAAAGCTGCTGCGGGGCGGCCGGTTCGACCCGTTGTGGCTCGGCGGCCTGGAGCGCCAGGCGGCAGCGGCCGGGGTCGCGATTACGGCAGCGCGGCGCCACAGCGTGCGCGGCCTGCGCGCCGCGCGGATCGAGCCGCCGGAGGGTTTTCCGACCCTTGATCTCGCCCTGACCGGACAGATCGAGGACTGGCTGGCCGAGCTGCCGGCGCTCGCGGTCGAGGAGCGCTTCGCCGAGGCCTTGGCCCGAAGCAGGCGGCAGGACGCGGATACCGGAAGCGCCGCGATCGGACCGCATCGCAGCGATCTCCTGGTGCACGATGGCGCCTCGGGCCGGCTGGCCGGCGACTGCTCGACCGGGCAGCAGAAGGCATTGCTCGTGAGCCTGGTGCTCGCCGAGGCGCGCCTGCGCGCCGCCGCGGGCGAGCGGCAGCCGATCTTGCTACTCGACGAGGTGGCGGCGCACCTGGATGGTGAGCGCCGGGCGGCCCTGTTCGAAGCGGTGCACGACCTCGGCGCGCAGGCGTGGCTGACCGGCACCGATGCCGCGACGTTCGCGCCACTGGCCGGCCGCGCCCAGTTCTTCCTCGTGCGCAACGCGACCTTGCAGCCTTATGACTCAGCCTGATCCGGCGGTCCCCGAGCCGACCCAGCACCCGATCAAAGCTGAGGATCGCGTCGACCTCTACGACGCGACCTCGATCCAGGTCCTCGAGGGCCTGGAGGCGGTGCGCCGACGCCCCGGCATGTACATCGGCGACACCGATGACGGGTCGGGACTGCATCACATGGTGTTCGAAGTCGTCGACAACGCGATCGACGAGGCGCTCGCCGGCTATTGCGACCGGGTCGACGTGATCCTGAACGCCGACGGCTCGGTCACGGTGCGCGACAACGGCCGCGGCATCCCGACCGACATTCACGAAGGCGAAGGCGTGTCCGCCGCCGAGGTGATCATGACCAGGCTGCACGCCGGCGGCAAGTTCAACCAAAGTTCGTACAAGGTGTCCGGCGGGCTCCACGGCGTCGGCGTGTCGGTGGTCAATGCGCTCTCCGAGTGGCTCGAGCTGCGCATCTGGCGCGATGAGCACGAACACCTGATCCGTTTCAAGGACGGCGGCGAGCCCGAGGCGCCCCTTGCCGTGGTCGGCCCGGCGCGCGGCCGGCGCGGCACCGAGCTCACGTTCATGCCGTCGATCGAGGTGTTCTCGAAGACCGAGTTCAGCCACCAGACCCTCGAGCACCGGCTGCGCGAGCTGGCGTTCCTGAACGCGGGCGTGACCATCCTGCTGCGCGACGAGCGCGGCACCGAGCCGGTCGAGGAGCTGCTGCATTACGATGGCGGCCTGGTCGCGTTCGTGCGCTACCTGGACCGGGCCAAGACCGCCCTGCACGAGCCGCCGATCATGATCGAGGGCGAGCGCGACCAGATCATGCTCCAGGCGGCGCTGCAATGGAACGACGGCTACCACGAGAGCACCTTGTGCTTCACCAACAACATCCCGCAGCGCGACGGCGGCACCCATCTGGCCGGCCTGCGCACCGCGTTGACGAGAAGCATCCAGGCCTACGCGCAGGAGAGCGGCATCGCCAAGCGCGAGAAACTGACCCTGTCCGGCGAGGACGCGCGCGAGGGCCTGACCTGCGTGCTCTCGGTCAAGATGCCGGACCCCAAGTTCTCCTCGCAGACCAAGGACAAGCTGGTCAGCTCCGAGGTGCACCAGGTGGTGCAAGGCGTGATCAGCGAGGGCCTGAATCGCTGGCTCGAGGAGAACCCGACGCCGGCCAAGGCGATCGTCGCCAAGGTGGTCGATGCCGCAGCGGCGCGCGAGGCGGCGCGTAAGGCGCGCGAGCTGACCCGGCGCAAGGGCGTGCTCGACGTCGCGAATTTGCCCGGCAAGCTCGCCGACTGTCAGGAGCGCGACCCGGCCAATGCCGAGCTGTTCCTGGTCGAGGGCGACTCCGCCGGCGGCTCGGCCAAGCAGGGCCGCAACCGGCTGTTCCAGGCGATTTTGCCACTGCGCGGCAAGATCCTGAACGTCGAGCGGGCGCGCCTCGACAAGATCCTGGGGTCCGGCGAGATCGGCACCCTGATCACCGCGCTCGGCACCGGCATTCGCGACGACTTCGACCTCGCCAAGCTGCGCTACCACCGCATCATCATCATGACCGATGCGGACGTGGATGGCTCGCACATCCGGACGCTGCTGCTGACCTTCTTCTACCGCCAGATGCCCGAGATCATCGAGGCGGGCCATCTGCACATCGCCCAGCCGCCGCTTTATCGGGTCAAGCGCGGCAACGCCGAGCGCTATCTGAAGAACGACGCCCAGCTCGAGGACTATCTGATCGCGAGCGGTCTCGAGGACGCCCGTCTGATCGGCGCCGACGGCGCGGCGTTCGAAGGCCAGGCGCTGGCGCGGCTCGTGGACAAGGCACGCCAGGCGAGCGCGCTGATCCATGCGCTCGAGCGCCGGCTGCCGGCCGCCCTGGTCGAGGCCGCGGTGCTCGCGGGCGCGCTGTCCGAGGCGGCGCTGGTCGAGCAGGCCTCGGGCCAGGGCTTCGCCCAACGCATCGCCGATCGTCTCAGCCTGACCAGCGACGAGCGCTGGAGCGGCGCGCGCGCGGAGGACGGAGCGCTGGTGTTCCTCCGCTGGCGCGGCGAGCGCCAGGAGCGTTTCCGCCTCGACCCGCAGATCGCCCGCAGCCCCGAGGCGCGTCGCCTGGTCGGCGCGATCGCGGATCTGCTGCCCGTGTTCCAGGAGGCCGCGACGCTCGAGCGCAAGGGCGGAGAGACCCGCCTGCCGGGGCCGCTCGCCCTGCTCGAGGCGCTGCTCGCCCATGGCCGCAAAGGCCTTTCGATCCAGCGCTACAAGGGCCTTGGCGAAATGAACCCGGAACAGCTGTGGCAGACCACGCTCGATCCCGAGGTGCGCAGCCTGTACCAAGTCAAGATCGAGCACGCCGACGAAGCGGGCAAGATCTTCGAGACCCTCATGGGCGACGTGGTCGAGCCCCGGCGCGAGTTCATCCAGGACAATGCGCTGAAGGTGGTCAATCTCGACGTATAGGTGCGGCTGTCCGTGCTCCGCTGATCTGTGCACTGAATTGGCGGCCTATGTAGGCGAATAATGATCTGATGAGGCCTCTGATAAGCACCCTGATCCCCTCGCTGCTTACTTTGCTCGGAGTTGTTGGGGAGCTCTGCTCCAGTTCTTTATGAGTCGTCGAATAAGCCGTGAAGGAAAATACCTCGACAAGCGAGTTGAATCGTATGTCGATTATATGACCGCCATTGACAAGAGCGGTCGCCCCAGTTGTTCCTGATGAGGAAGCTGAGCTAATGGTTGGGAGGGGCAATTAGCATATGGACATGATCGCGTAGTTCAGGCTCTATCGGCTTTCGACAGACTTGGAGGATACGTCAAGTCTGAAGAACAGAAAAAAGCGTTTGTGAGTGTGATTCGAGAGATCCGAAGAGACGTTGGTGGCAGTAGCTTAACTGATGAGGACTTGTTCCGTATCATCATGTATACAGAATGGAAGGACTGGCAATAGCCGAAAGGACGTTGCGGCCAGCCCTCCGGGGATTGCCGGGACGGCAAGCTCTTGCCTAAGGCGGCGAATCGCCGCAACATCGCGCCCATCCAACGAACAGCGGCCGCGGCCGCGATCTCAGGGAGACCCGGACATGGGCTGCAGGATGCTGTTGATCGCCGCGCCGGCGGCGCTCGCCACGATCGGCCTCGCGGCGGCGGTGCAGGCGCAGGACGTGCGCGAGCTCAGCTTCGGTTACGATCAGCCCAAGAGCACGGGCTACGGCTTCGCCGGCGATGTCTTCGAGGAGCAGGTCGCCGCCTGCAGCAACGGCTCGATGAAGATCAACCAGTTCCCAGGCGCCCAGCTCGGCCAGGAGCCGGTGATGCTGCAAAAGGTGCGCTCCGGCGATATCGACTTCATCATCAGCTCGTCCGCGAACGGCGCGACGGTCTCACCGGAGCTCGGCGTCATGTCGCTGCACTTTCTGTTCCGGGACGAGGACCATCTCGCCAAGTCGGTCGCCTCGCCCGAGCTCAACGCCGCGATCAAGAAGACGGTCGAGGAGACGGTCCAGGGCGCCCACGTGCTGACCGTGCTGACGCTCGGGTTCCGCAACATCTACGCCAAGGATGAGGTCCACGCAGTCGGCGACCTGAGAGGCAAGAAGGTCCGCGTCCAGGCGACCAAGACCGAGGATACTCACTTTCCGGCCTATGGCGCGCAGCCGGTGCACATGCCGTTTGGCGAGGTCTACACCTCGCTCCAGACCGGCGTCGTCGACATGGCCGAGAACAGCCTCAACATCTACTTGTCCAACAAGCATTACGAGGTCGCGCCGGTGATCTCGTTGACCCAGCACGAGGCCAACAACAATCTCGTGTGGGTCAGCGACAAGACCTGGCAGAGCCTCAGCGACGAGCAGAAGCGGTGCATCGAGACCGCCGCCGCCGAGGTCGGCAAGCAGGAGCCGCCGCACGCGCTCCAGCTCGAGCAGCAGTCGGCGGAGAAACTCAAGAGCATCGGGGTCAAGATCGTCGAGGACGTCGACAAGTCCGGGTTCATCGCCGTGGCGGAGCCGATCCAGGATCAACTGGCCGCGGAGCTCGGTCCCCACGCGGTGGCGGTCGTCGACATCATCCGCAAGATCCAATAGCCCCCGGTGTCGCGCTGGCGCCGCCTCGCCACGCCGTCTCCTCGGGGGAGGCCCGAGGACGATCGCGGTGTCCAGGTGTTCCGGATCAGCGGTCCGACAGCGGCGATGACGAGCAGGCACCGAGCGTGCGGCGGCGGAGGCGCTCCGCGCTCCGCCGATCGGCAACGTGGTCGCGACCGCGCGCAATGACCGAGCGTGCGCGCATCGTCCTGCAGCGCGATCGTCACCTGAAGTGGCGCACCTTCGATCTGCTCGAGGCGCTGCTGATGGTGCTCTGTGGCGTGGCCATTGCCGGCTTCTCGCTCTCGGTCGCGCTCGACATCATCACCCGCACGCTCGGCGCGCCGTGGCTTTGGCTGCAGGAGGTGACCTCGGGGTTCTTCATCTACGGCAGCTTCTTCGGCCTCGCCGTGGCGACGCGGCGCGCCGACCACCTGATGCTCTCCGCGATCACCGAGGCGATGACCGGCACGGCCCGCCTGGTGGTCGAGATCTTCAATCGCCTCGTCATCCTGGTCTGTGGCCTGTGCATGGTCGGCTTCGGCTGGCAGAACTTCCTGCACGGCTTCGGCAGCTTTCGCATGCCGTCGCTCACCCCGCTCGCTTGGTGGTATCTGGCGATCCCGATTTCGGGCGCCTTCGTCTGCCTGTTCGTGCTCGAGCAGCTGGCCAACGGCTGGAGGCACGACTTCGCCACGGGCGCGCGGCCGCCCGAGGAGGAGGAGCACGTCCTGTGATCCTGCATTCGGGCTGGGTCCTGCTGATCATGGCGGGGCTCTTCCTCGGCCTGGGCTATCTCGGCGTGCCGGTGCCGTTCGCGATCATGGCCGGGGTGTTCACGGCGACCATGCTGACGCCCGTGAGCATGCAGTCAATCGTCGGCCAGCTGTTCAACGGCCTCGACGCGGAGGCGCTGCTCGCGGTGCCGTTCTTCCTGCTGGTCGGCGAACTCATGACTTCGGCGGACGTCACGCGCCGCATGATCGTGCTCGCCCAGGCCTTCGTCGGCCACATGCGCGGCGGCCTCGCCCAGGTGGTGACCCTGTTCTCGATGTTCTTCGCCGGCATTTCGGGCAGCTCGACCGCGGACGTCGCCGTGCTCAGCCGGACCATTGCGCCCGAGATGGACCGCGAAGGCTATGACCGAGGCTTCACCGCGGCGCTGATCGCGTCCGCCTCGACCATCGCGAACCTGATCCCGCCCTCGATCATGGCGGTGGTCTACGGCGCCACTGGCAACGTCTCGATCGCGGGCCTGTTCCTCGGCGGCGTCGTGCCCGGCGTGCTGATCGGGATCGGGCTCATGATCTACAGCTACTTGTTCGGGCCGGCCGGCATCGGGCGCCCCCGCGCGACCATGCGGGAGTTTGCCGGCGCGGTGCGCGGCGCCGCGTTGCCGCTCGTGATCCCGGTGATCATCATGGGCGGCATCCTGTCCGGCTGGTTCACCCCGACCGAGGCCGGCCTCGCCGCGGTCGTGTACATCGTCCTGGTCCTGATTCCCGTGCTGCGGCCTAGCCACGTTCGCAACCTGCCGCGCGACTTCATGCACGCCGGGCTGCTCTACGCGATCCCGATGGCGGCGGTCGCAGGCGCCTCGGCGTTCGGCTGGATGCTCGCCTATCTGCGCGGCCCGGACGTGGTCGCCGACTGGATCGCAGAGACCGCAGGCACCGATCCGCGCACGATCCTGTTCCTCCTGGTCGTGCTGTTCGTGATCGTCGGCGATTTCGTCGACGCGGTGCCGGCGATCATCATTTTCATGCCGATCATCATCCGGCTGGTGGAACTGGGGGGCATCAACCCGGTGCATATGGGCGTGACCATCATCACCACGCTGGTGTTCGGCCTGCTCACCCCGCCCTACGGCCTCTCGCTGCTGATGGCGAGCAAGTTCTGCGGCGTGAAGTTCACGACCGCGATGTACGCCTCGCTGCCGCTGTACCTGATCTTCTTCGCGACGATCGCCTTTTGTATCTTCTTTCCCGACGTGGTGCTCTGGCTGCCCAAGCAGGTGCTGCCGCAATCGGTCGGCTGTTTTCCCAACCCCAGCGGCGAGGGGTATATCTGTCCTCAGTAGGTCGCGCGCTTCGGCAGGCTGGTGTGGTCAATCCCCAATGGTCGCAACGCCGCGCGAGCGGACGCGGCCGTGTGGTTTCCGTTGAGCTGGCCCCCGAAAAGCATGGACAACGCGCGGCCGAGGCCCATAAGTAGGTGGCCCGCGCGGCTTCAACGGCCGGGACCACGGCTGGGGCGCGCCGGCTGCGACCGGGAGGCTAGTCGACTTGGGCACCCCGCCGCCCGCTTTGGCGCCTGATCGAGCGGCCGGCTCGCCCAGCGCATCGGTGCTGGCGTTCCAGGGCATCACCAAGCGCTTCGGGGGCACGCTCGCGCTCGATAACGTTCACCTCGAGCTCCGCGCCGGCGAGATCCTGGCGCTGCTCGGCGAGAACGGCGCAGGCAAGTCCACGCTGATCAAGATTCTCGCCAGCGTCTACACGCTGGATGCCGGCAGCATCGAGTTCCAGGGGCACGACGCGACCAGCGGCCTGCGCCGCCTCCCCATCTCGTTCATCCATCAGGACCTTGGTCTGATCGACTGGATGACGGTGGCTGAGAACATATGCCTCACGCTCGGCTATCCCCGGCGCCGTAACCTGATCGACTGGCAGTCGGCGCGGGAGCGCGCCGCAAGAGCCCTCGATGTGCTCGACGCTGACATCGACCCGGACGTGCGCATCCAGAGCCTCAGCCGGACCGAGAAATCGCTCGTCGCCATCGCCCGCGCGCTGGCCGCAGAGGCGGAGGTCCTCGTGCTTGACGAGCCGACCGCCAGCCTTCCCGCCGACGAAGTGGCGCGCCTGTTCATCGCTTTGCGCCGCCTGCGCGATCGGGGGGTCGGAATCATCTACGTCTCGCATCGTCTCGACGAGGTGTTCGAGATCGCCGACCGTATGGTCGTGCTGCGCGACGGCCGGGTCGCCGGGGAGCGCTGGGTCGACCAGACCACGCCCGAGGAGGTGATCCTCTTGATCGTCGGGCGGGAGCCGTCGCAGGTCTTTCGTCGCCCGGCGCGGCGCGTGGGGCAGCCGCGCCTGGTCCTGCAATCGGTCACGGTCGGGGAGATCGGCCCGATCGATTGCGAACTCCATGCCGGCGAGGTGGTCGGTTTCGTCGGTTTGCGCGGCGCCGGCCAGGAAACGATTGGCAGAGCCCTCTTCGGCACGGTGCCCACGAGCGGTGGACGCATGCTGCTGGACGGCAAGCCGATCGCCCCCACCGCGCCGCGCGAGGCCATGGCGCACGGCATCAATCTCGTCTGCGCCGACCGGGTCGGCGAGTCGCTTGCACCCAACCTGACCATCCGGGAAAATCTCTTTCTCAACCCGCTCGCCGCCGGCCTGCGACTGCTGTCGCTGCTCGGCCCCGGCCGCGAGAACCGGGCGGCCGTGCGGCTTGGCCAGCAGGTCGGGCTGCGACCGAACGATCCGCTCTTGCCGATCGAGCTTCTGTCCGGCGGGAATCAACAGAAAGTCGTGGTCGGGCGCTGGCTGCATCTGGCCGGCAAGGTCTACGTCTTCGAGGACCCGACGGCCGGCGTCGATGTCGGCGCCAAGGCGGAGATTTACCGGCTGTTCGATGCCGCCCTGAGCAACGGCGCAACGATCATCATCATCTCGACCGATTTCGAGGAGGTCGCCAAGGTCTGCCATCGCGCCTTGGTCTTCGACCGCGGCCGCGTGGTAGCCGAACTCGGCGATGCCGATCTCGCGGTCGAAAACCTGCTTGCGGCGGCGTCCGCGAGCGTCGGGCAGATGGCGGCGACATCACGTAACGGTGGGGCAATCGGTGCAGTCTCTTAAATCGAACGCGCTGGAGCCCACGCGATCGGAACTCGCCGCACTGTCACGCTGGCAGGCGGTCGTACGGCTGCTACCGATCTATGGCCTGCCGATCCTGACGGTCCTCCTGATCGTTTTCTTCTCGCTGCTCTTGCCGAACACCTTCCCGACGTATCTGAATTTCCGGTCGATCCTCGCCGACAAGGCGATCATCGCGCTGCTTTCGCTGGCCGCGACCTTGCCGATGATGGCCGGTCGTATCGACCTCACCATCGGCTTCGGCATCGTCATGTGGCATATCCTCGCGATGAGCCTGCTGGTCAACTACGGCGTCCCATGGCCGCTCGCCATCTTCATCGTGATCGCATGCGCCGCTCTGATCGGCCTGATCAACGGGCTGCTGGTCGAGGTGGCGCAGATCGATTCCTTCATCGCGACCCTCGGCACCGGCACCATCCTCTACGCGCTTGCCCTGTGGCATACCGACGGACGCCAGATCATCGGCGTGCTGCCGCAGGGATTTGTTCGAATGAACACCCTGTCGATCGTCGGCATCCCGCTGCCCGCCGTCTATGCGTTCGCGGTCGCGTTCCTCCTGTGGATCGTCACCGAACGGCTGCCGCTCGGCCGGCACATCTATGCCATCGGCGCGAACGAGCGAGCCGCCGCGCTGAACGGCATCCCGGTCCGGCGCTATGTGATCGGCGTTTTCGTCGGGTCGGGCATCATCGCGGGCTTCGCCGGCTGCGTCCTCGCCGCCAAGCTGCGGATCGGCCAAGCCAATGTCGGGCTCGACTATCTGCTGCCGGCGCTGGTGGGAGCCTTCCTCGGCTCGACCACGATCAAGCCGGGCCGGGTCAACGTCTGGGGCACGATGTGCGGCGTCCTCATCCTCGCGGTCGGCATTTCAGGCATCCAGCAGCTCGGCGGCGCCTTCTTCGTCGAGCCGTTGTTCAACGGCACGACCTTGGTCATCTCGATCGCCCTTGCCGGCTTTGCGCAGCGCCGCCGGTCTGCGGTCAAGACAGCGCCTGAACCGATCGGATCGACCGCGAAGGACAGGAACGCGGGTCCTGCCGCCGCGACCGCCGGGCGCGAAAAGAATGCCGGCGGCCCCTGAAGCCGCCGCCGCACGGCCGACGAGCCGGTTCCCGGCTTGCCGGCAATAGAAAAGGAGAAACGAGGATGTCCAGACTGAGTGTGTTCGGAGGAGCGCTGCTTGCCTCCGCCGCCATCACCGGGCTCGCAGTGAGCGCGGCTTGGGCGCAGGACGACGCCTACCTGAAGGAGGCGAAGGCCTACATCGAGGAAGTGACGGCGCCGGTCACCAAATGGGATGGGCCAACGACCGGCCCGAAGGCGCAAGAGGGCAAGCTCATCGTCTACGCCTCCGCCGATCAGAAGAACGGCGGGGCGAGCGGTGTTGGCGACGGCGCGCAGGAAGCCGCGAAGGTGTTGGGCTGGGATTTTCGTATCCTCGATGGCCAGGGGTCGGTTCCGGCGCGCACGTCGGCGCTGACGCAAGCGATCGCGCTGAATCCTGATGGCATCATCCTCGGCACGATCGACGCCGCCGAGCAGGCGCCGATCATCGAGCAGGCGATCGCCGCCGGCATCAAGGTCGTCGGCTGGCACGCCGGCCCGGGGCCGGGCAAGATCGAGGCCGTTCCCGGCGTGTTCACCAACATCACCACCGATCCCAACGAGGTCGCCAAGGCATCCGCCCTCTACGCCGTGGTCGACTCCGGAGGCAAGGCCGGCGTGATCCTGTTCACCGACTCGATCTACGCGATCGCCACCGCCAAGACCGACGCCGAGAAGGCTGCCGTCGAGGGGTGCTCGGACTGCAAGGTGCTGGAGATCGTGGACACGCCGATCGGCGAGCTGGGCACCCGCATGGGGCAATTGACGACCTCGCTGCTCGCCAAATATGGCGATGCCTGGACCTACTCGATCGGCGTCAACGATCTCTACTTCGACTTCGCGGTGCCATCGCTGGTCTCTGCCGGCATCGACCCGGCGGAAGGCTATCCGCGCCAGATCGCGGCGGGGGACGGTTCGGTGCCGGCCTTCCAACGCATCCGCGAGAAGCAGTATCAGCTCGCGACCGTCGCCGAACCGCTGCACCTGCACGGCTGGCAGACGATCGACGAGTTGAACCGCGCGTTTGCCGGCGAGCCTCCAAGCGGCTACGTCGCGCCGCCGCACCTGTTCATCAACGCCAACATCGACGCTGACGGCGGCCACCAAAATATCTTCGACCCCGGCAACGGCTACAAGGACGCGTATAAGAAGATCTGGGGCAAATAGACCCTACGGCCCGGGACGGAAGCGGCGTATCGCGCCGCTTCCTGTCATCGCCTCACCCCGTGTATTCCATGATGTAGAGCCCGGCGCCGCTCCAGTCGGTGCAATAGCAGAGCCCGTTCGCGTCGACGAACACGTCCGCCGAGTGCAGCACCACCGGTCGGTTGGGCCGTGGGTCGACCAGCTTTTTCGGCGCCGGCGGCACGCAGGCTCCGACCTCTTCGGCTCGAAGCGGGTTGCTGATGTCGTACACCCTGACCCCGGCGTTCTGATAGGTCGCGAAGATCAACTCGGAGCTGACGAACGACCCCGGCCGGTTTTCGTGGATGTTGTGCGGGCCGAAGTGGCCGCCGACCGCGATATAGTCGCGGTCGCGCGGCTCGGGGAAAGTCGCAACGCTGATCGGGTTCGACTTCACTTGGTTGTCAAACACCCAGATCGGCTTGAAGCCGTCCTGCTTCTCGTCGAGCACCGCCTCGTCAAGCACGATGAGAAGGTTGCGGTCGGGTAGCGGCAGGCAGTTGTGCGTGCCGCCGCCAAACGGCGGCGCCCAGTTCTTGTGTACGACGAGCTTCGGGTCGCTCTTGTCCTTGACGTCGACCACCACGAGACAGGCATCGCGCCACGCGCAATAGGCAATGTCGTCGTGGACCACCGCGTGGTGGAGGCCGTACCGGCCGGTCGGAAGCGGCCAGTGCGCCACCTCGCCGGCGGCGAGATTCATGCCCGGCAGCCAGTATCGCCCGACGATCGCGGGTTGCCTCGGGTCGGCCATGTCGATGGTCACGAGAATGTAGTCCGAGAAGCCCTCCATCATCGCCGACGCATAGGCCCAGCGGCCGCCGACGTACCAGATGCGGTGGAGCCCGGTGCCCTCGACCGGCATGAAGCCGATCTGACGGGGCTTCGCCGGCTCGGAGAGGTCGAACACGGCCATGCCGGCCGACCAATCTCGCGTCTCCGGCGTCGCGTGGTCGTCGTGGCGCCCGGCCTTGGGCTTGTAGTAGTTGCGCTCATCCGCCATGTCCGGCTGCGAGAACATGTCCCGCCCGTGGACCAGGAGCAGCAGGTCGTCGTGCACCTGCAGGTGCAGACTCCACGTGTTCGGCGGATTCTCGATGTAATTCACCGTCTTCGGCCGCCTCGGGTCGCTCACGTCGATCACGCTGAAGCCGCGTGAGCAGACATGGCCGATGTAGGCATGACCGTTGTGCACCATGATCTGCTGACCATCGCCGCGGCCGTTCTGATCGGTATGGCCGATCAGCCGCATGTTGTGGGCATAGCTCGGCGCTGGCACGTCGGTCGTGGCCATCTCACTTCCCTCCGAGGTTGCCGCAGCCCACGCCCTGCGAGTCGTCGGCAGGCGCGCGCCGGCGTTTCAGCCTTCGTATTGGACGATGTAGAGGCCGGCGTTGAAGTCGGTCGTATAGCAGAGGCCATTCTTGTCGACATAGACGTCGGCGGAGTGCAGCACCTTCGGCCGGTTGGGTCGCGGGTCGACCCAGCGCGCCGGCGGGATCGGCGGAACGAAGCCCGCGACCTCCTCCGGCCGAAACTGGTCGCGGATGTCGTAGACCCTGACGCCGGCGTTCTGATACGTCGCGAAGATCAGCTCCTCGCTTTGAAAACTGCCCGGCCGGTTCTCGTGGACATTGTGCGGCCCGAAATGGCCGCCGACCTTCAGATAGTCCTTGTCGGTCGGCTCCGGGAAGGTGGCGATGCTGATCGGGTTGGATTTCACCTGGCTGTCGAACACCCAGATCGGCTTGAACCCGTCCTCCTGGTTATCGAGCACGGTCTCGTCGACCACGATGAGGAGGTCACGTTTCGGCAAGGGCAGCGCGTTGTGCGTCCCGCCACCGAACGGCGGCGCCCAGACCTTGTGAACGATCAGCCTGGGGTTCTCGCGATCCTTGACGTCGACCACCGCGAGGCACGCGTCGCGCCAGCTGCAATAGGCGATGTCATCGTGAATGATGGCGTGATGCAGGCCGAAGCGGCCGTTGGGCGTCGGCCAGTTCGGCGTCTCTCCGGCCGCGACGTTCATGCCCGGCAGCCAGTACTTGCCGGCGAGCCGGGGCTTGGTCGGGTCGGCCATGTCGATGGTGATGAGGATGTAGTCGGAGAAGCCGTCGATCAGCGCTGAGGCGTAGGCCCAGCGCCCCCCGACGTACCAGAGCCGGTGCAGCCCCGTTCCGTCGACCGGCATGAAGCCGATCTGCCTTGGGTCGTCTGGCTTCGAGATATCGTAGACGGCGAGCCCCGCCGACCAGTCGCGTTCCGTCGTCTCGGAGCGGGCGTGCTGGTCGACCGCACCCTTGTAGTAGGCCTTCTCGTCGGCGAGGTCGGGCTGCGCGAACATGTCCTTGTTGTTGATGACGAGCAGCAGGTCCTCGTGCGTCTGCAGATGCAGGCTCCAGGTGTTGTGAGGCGCTGCGACATATTTCACGGTTTTCGGGTTCTTCGGATCGCGCACGTCGATCACCGAAAAGCCCTTCGAGAAGATGTGCCCGACATAGGCGTGGCCGCGATGCACCATGATCTGGACGCCGTCTGAGCGTCCGCCCTGGTCGCAATAGCCGACCGGGCGCATGTTTTTGGCATAGTCGGGCTTGGGGAGATCGCGGTCGGTCATAGGGTCGTTCTCCGATTGCCGATGCCTGCTCTTCGCCGCACGATTTCCAGATTCTTTCGGTCTGCAGCCGCGAGACGCCGCGCTGCGGAGTCAGGCGGCACGGGAGCGATCCACGTGCGCCATTCTGAGTCGTAGCTTCCACCCGAGTTACCGCCGGTCATGACGCGGACCTCCTCCCTGGATTGCCTACCGCGTGCGCGACAGGTCACGACACTCCCGATCTGGCGCTTGCACCGGGACGCAGGAGTGGCGCGACTGTTTCATCTGAGCGGTGGGCGGAATCAAGGTCCTCCGCCCAACCAGATCCCTCGACCCGACATTTTTCGAATGCCGGTTGCTGAGGGTCAAGTTTGCGCCCCTGCGGTGCCGCAGGCAAGCCTCACGCACTGACGGCAGGGCGACCTCAGGCTGACCAGGCGACGCACCCTATGCGGGCATCCGGGCAAAGCACTAGGCGGATTTGACCCCAGCAAGCAGCGCCGCGAGGCGTCCGTCGGGACCGTCGGCCGAAATCCGCGTGTAGGGGTAAACGCGCTGGACCAGATCGCCAGCGTAGCGGGCGCGAATGGCCGGGCCCAGGGCGGCCGGCGTGGCGCTCACGGCGACGCCCTCGAGCAGCGCGTCGGGGACGCGCGCCGCCATGTCGGCGAAGCGGCCGGCGCGGGCGAGCGCGCTCAGCTCCTTACCGAGCGCCTCGAACGAATGGTAGGCCAGAAACGGCCTGTAGCTTGGGGTCGAGGCGTAGAAGGCGATCTGCCGACGCGCCTCGCGCTCGGCCTGCAGGCGCTCTCCCGCGGTCTCGCCGGTGACGATGAACAGCGAGGCGATGAGATCCACCTTCGCCGGATCGCGGCCCACGGCGCGGGCGCCCTCGGCAATGGCGGGCCGCACGACCTCGCGCAGGTACCCCGGGCTGTGCAGCGGATGGACGTGAAAACCGTCGGCCAACTCGCCGGCCGCGCGGGCCATGCGCTCGCCGACCCCGGCGAGCGAAATCGGGATGTCCGGACGCTCGATCGGGCCGGGATTGAAAAAGTCGCTGATCAGCGTGAAGCGATAAAACCGGCCTTCGTAAGCCGGCTTGGCGCCGTTCTGGAACGTATCCCAGATCGCCCTGAGACAGCGGACGTAGTCGGCGATCCGCGCCGCCGGGTGCTCGAACTCGGCGGAAAACCGGCGCTCGACATGAGCCCGCACCTGGGTGCCGAGCCCGAGCAGCAGGCGCCCGCGGCTCAGGCGCTGCAGGTCCCAGGCGGTCTGCGCCAGGGCGAACGGAGTACGCGCGAAGGCGACCGCGATGGCCGTGCCGAGGCTCACGCGCTCGGTCGTGAGCGCCGCGGCGAACAGCGGCAGGAAGGGATCGTGAGCGATCTCATAGCTCCACAGGCCGTCAACTCCCAGCCGCTCGTAAGCGGCCGCTTCGGCCCCGACCGCTTCCAGGTCAAGGCCGCGCAAGCCCATGTCGATTTTCATGCGACATCCGTAGTTGGTCGGGCAGGCGAATGTAAGCCCCCGCCGCTCGCAGCCCTGGAGCGGCTATCGATCGCCAATATGGAGAATGTCAACGCGCGGGGCCGCCTGCCAGCCGGGAGCGCCAGAAGGCTGACCAGGGCTCGGCCCCTCACCCATTTCGCCGACAAGACCATCGAGGGCGTCCGGCCGCGGCTGCGTCATCAGGTCGAGATCATCTTCTTTTCGACGCCGACCCCGGCAGCCACTGCCCGTTCGTATTCCAGGGGCACGGTCGCGGAATCCTGCAGGGCGATGCCGGTGGAATCGAACAGCGTGATCTCGGAATCGGAGATACGCCCCGGCTTCTTGCCGGCGATTACCTCGCCGATCTCGCCGGCGATGTCAGATTCCGTGATGAGGCCTTGCCGCAGTGGCACGTTGATTTCGCCATCGGTGCGGCACTGGCGGATGTCGTCGACGAAGATGCGGGTCCGTTGCACGATCTTCGGGTCGAGCTCCTGGTCGCCGCCCTTGTCGGCGCCGATCGCGGCGATGTGGGTCCCCGGAGCGATCCACTCATCCATCACGATCGGTCCCCGCGCCGGGGTCACCGTCACCACCACGTCGGCGCCGCGCACCACCTGCTCGAGGCTGGTCGAAGGGCGGATCTGCAGATGCGGGAATTTCGGCTGCTGCGTCGCCATGAAGTGGTCGAGCGTCGCCTGGGATCGGCTCCATACCCGCACCTCCTCCCACGCGAAGATCTCGTTGCAGGTGGCCAGCGTGCCCTCGGCCATGTCACCGGCACCGACGATCGCCAGGCGTTTCGAGTCTTTCCGGGCCATCCACTTGGCGGAGACCGCTCCTGCGGCGCCGGTGCGCATCACAGTGTGATAGCTGCCATCGCAGATGGCGAGCGGAAAGCCGGTCTCAGGGTGCGTGTAGATGAGGATCGAGAAGACCGTGGGCAGATCGTATTTCTCGCGATTGCGTTCACGAATCGACACCCATTTGCAGGCGGCGGCCTCGGGCTCCTCGATGTAGGACGGCATCGCCTCCCACTCGCCCGGATATTTATCGAGCACGATGTGGCCTTTCGGGTCCATGTAGAAGCGCTTCTCGCCGTGCATGCGATAGGCCTGCTCGACGCAGGCGTTGTATTCCGCCGGGGTCAGCAGTCCCATCATGTCGGTGCGGCTGAGAATTAGCGTCTTGCGATTGCGCCAGCTTTCCATGACTTGCCTCCCTTCTCGTGATGCGCCTCTGGCTGCCGGCGGCATCAGGCGCACGCCGTGGCGTGCGTTGCTTCAGCTCCTCAGAGCAGGCCTGCGAGGATATTGATGGTGAGGGCCAGGACCACGACGTTGAAGAAGAACGCAAGCACGCCGTGAGCGAGGCCGAGCCGGCGCAGTTGGTGGTTCTCGATCTGCACGTCGGAGACCTGGAAGGTCATGCCGATGACGAAGGAGAAGTAGAGGAAGTCCCAGTAGTCCGGCTCGGCGCGGCCCGGGAAGTCGAGGCCGCGCGCCTCGCCCCCCGCGGGGCCGTCGGCGTCGCCGTAGAAGAAATGAGCATAGTGCAGAGCGAAGATCGTGTTCATAAAAAACCAGGCGAGCAAGATCGTCACCGCTGCAAGGGTGACGTGCAGAGTGGTGGCGGTCGAGGTCTGAACCCGGATCTCTTGCAGCTGCGAGGTGATCGCCAACAGGATCGCCACCGCCGTGGCCGCGCTCAGCGCGAGCACGACGTAGCGGCTCTCGTCCTCGATCTGGGAGCGGCGGCGCATCTCGGCCGTGGTCGCGCGCGCCATCGTCGTCCAGGCAACGCTGAGGAAAGCGACGGCGGCAAGGTCGAAGGCGATAAGCAGGCGCGTCCCTTGGCCGATGGTCGAAGGGAGGACGAGATAGACGAAGATGCCCAGCAGAACCGAGAGGACCAGCCGTTTATGCAGACGCAGGTAGCGGGTGCGGCGCGCGAACCGGACCCCGAGAGCGCCGCGTTCGTCGGTGGAGGCCATCTGTTCTGCGCTCGATCGACTTCCTGCAGGCGGAGTTTGCCGCGGGCATGGGGCCGCATCAAGGCCGCGTGGTAAGCGCTATCCCGAGCTCGCCGGACGTCACGCCGGCGCTTTGCCCGGCCAGGTTGCGAGCAGGGTCGAGTTAAGTTGCCGTTACTGGCCGATGGCGGAAATGCCGCTGCCGAGTGATGCGATGCCCCCGTCCGACAACGGGGTGGCACCGCCGAGGGACGAAATCCCGCCGCCGAGCGATGGAATGCCCCCGTCCGACAACGGGGTGGCGCCGCCGAGGGATGAAATCCCGCCGCCCAGTGATGGAATACCGCCGTCTGCCAGCGGGGTGCTGCCGCCGAGGGACGAAATCCCGCCGCCCAGTGACGGAATGCCGCCGTCCGATAGCGGAGTGCCGTTACCGAGCGACGAGATGCCACCGCCTAGCGGCGGCGCAATGCCGCCACTGATCGGCGACATGCCAGTGACGAGCGCGCCTGAGGTATTGCCGATCGTGACTCCGACCGAGACGCCGTCGCTGTTCACCGCGCCGACGATCTGATTGCCCGTCGCCACGGCGCCGGAGGTGGTATTGGAACCCTGCAGGGGCTGCCCCACCCCGGGCGGCGCTGGCAGATTACCCCGGATCAAGCTCACGGTGCCCACCGCCAGGCAATCCTGGTCGAACAGGTTGACGCCGAGCGCGGTCGATCCGGGACTCAGCGCGAGGAACGACCCGTCGGGGGCGAGCGCCAGCTGGGCGCCGGTCAACCGGTCGTCCCCGAAGCCGCTGAGCCGGCCCTGATCCGGCCGCCCCGCCGCCGTCGACAGGATGACCTCATCCTGCGCCCGGAGCTCGGTCGTGGTGCTCCTGCCGGCGCTGGTCGCCAACCAGCCATCCAGCGTGCTACTGACGACCAGATCGAGGCTGTCGCCGGAGATGCCCGACCCGAAAATGCAGCGGGCGCGCAGCCTGAGCGCGCCATTCTCCGCGATGATCCGCTCCTCGCCGAAGCGCAGCGTGACGAAGAACGGCACCGTCGCCGCGCCATCGGCAAGATCATCCAGCTTGAGCGAGACCTGATTCTCGCCGGCGGGACAGCCCCCGAGAGGGTTGTTGCCCAATGCGAAAAGGCTGAAATTGCCGTTCGATCCCAGGCAGCCAGTGGTCCGTGTGGTCAAGTCCTGCGCGTGGGCTTCCCAACCGAAGGCCATAACGGCAAAACAGATGGCGCCAACCTGTAGTTTATTACATCTTGGATGCATCTTGCTCCCTCCACCGAACGTCTCCCTTCTATTCAGCAAACAACAGTCATTGGCGCAGGTCAATGCGCGATTCGTTGATACCAAGGCTTGACCCTCAAGCTGCGCTCCAGCCTGGTCAGGCCAAGAGCTCCCGGGATTCTTTGGGGCGAGCGTCACTCCGCGAGTGGCGGCCGGCCCCCGTGATCACCCGTGTTGTCGTTCAGGGTCCTGCCGGGCCCCGCAAAGGCTGCTTCATATGGACATCGTCTCTCGGCGGGTGCCGCCAGGCCGGCCTGGGCATTCCTTCCCAGCAGGCCGATCGCGCCTCCATCGAAGGATGTTTGCCGACAGAGCCGTTGATCCGGCTCGGCCGGGCCTGGGCGCTGGCCTCTGTCCGCGTTGCGCGCTCGCGCTACGTCCACCAGGCGAAGCGCGGTAGCACCCAGCGCGGCAGCACGCCGTACTCGCGCGCCAGCTGCTCGAGCGCGGCGCGATTGGCGCTTGCACCTCGCGCCAGATCGAACATGCGACTGTGGATGCCGCTCATGATCAGCGCGGTGTCGAGGTCCATCGCGGCGCCGCCAGCGACGTCGTGGGCGATCGAGTCGCCGATCGTCAGCACCTCGTGGCGCGGCAGGTCGCCAAGCGCCTCGAGGCAGGCCTGGTAGATCGGGCGGTGCGGCTTGCCGACGTAGCCGACGCGCCCACCCAGCTGCTCGTAGTGGTGGGCGACGGCGCCCGGCGCCATGCCAAAGCCGCCCTCGGGAAGCACCGCGACGATGTCCGGATTGGCGCAGACCATCGGCAGGCCGCGCGCGGCGGCGGCATCGAGCTTGGTGCCGAAGTCCTCCAGCCTCGCGTCATCCTCGACCCCGGCGAGCAGCAGGAACTCGGCGTCCTCGATCCGCTCAACCACCTCGAGCGGCAGGCCCGCGACGGTCGAGCGGTCGCCCTCGCGCGACCACAGGATGCAGCGGCGGCCGAGCGCTTCGAAGAACGGCAGGGTGTGCTCGGCGAGCGCGCGCCAGGTCGCCTCGCCCGAGGTCATGAGCGCGTCGTACAGCGCCGCGTCGATGCCGATCTCGGCCAGGCGCGCGCGGTTGACCGACGTCCGCTTGCCCGAGTTGCTGAGCAGCACGATCCGCTTGCCCGCCGCGCGCAGCCGCGCGAGGCAATCGAGCGCATCCGCATACGGGCGCGCGCCGTCGTGGAGCACGCCCCACTGATCGACGATCAAGCCCCGGTAGCGCGACGCGAGATCGGCGAGCCCGGAGCAGAAGGTGGGCTCCATCATGGCGAGGTAGGTCTCCTCTCGGCAAAGCCGCGGCGGAGCGCCGCCCTACACCCGACCTGCCCCGTGGGTCAAGCGCGGGTAAGGCCGTTCGACCGGACCAACGCGCCCCCAGCACGCTCGCGATTCTCGCGCTCGATCGCGCTCGCTGGCCCTTAACGGGAGGGCAACGCCGACATGGTACGGTCGGGAGCACGAACCCATGCACGATGGAGCGGCGGTGGCCCTGCCCAGCGATCTCCTGATCGGGCTCGACGTCGGTCCGTCGAGCGTCGAGGCGACGGCCTTTTCGCTGGATGGTCAAGGGCGCGCGCGCAGCGCCGCGGCGGTCGCAAGCGAGGGGTCTGCCGGTGAGTGCGTCGAGCAGGATGTCGGCGAAATCTGGCGAGCCGCTGCGGCCGCGCTTCGTCAGCTGGGCCAGGTGGTGCCGCATCTGGCTGCGCGTACCGCCGCGCTCGCGATCACGGGAGGAGCGGGCGGCGCCTGGCTGATCGACGACGACGGCGATCCCGTGGCACCGGCGTTGCTGCCGCGGGACCGCCGCGTCGAGCCCGTGATCGCGCGCTGGCGGCAGGACGGCACGGCGCGCGAGATCCGCCAGATCACCGGCAGTCCCATCGAGCCTTCGGGGCAGAGCGCGGCGCTCGTTTGGCTGGCCCAGCATCGCGCCGAGGCGCTGGACCGGGCTGCGACCGCGTTCAGCGCCAAGGACGGCGTGCATTTCTTCTGTACCGGCGAGCGCACGACCGATGCCGCGGCGGCGGCAGGGGCGTTCGGCGACTGGCGTACGGGCGCTTACGACCCGCGCGTGCTCGAGCTGCTCGGCCTGGAAGCCGCCGCGCACCTGCTGCCGCAGACCGTCGACGGCACCAGCTGCCACAGCGAACTGACCACGGCGGCCGCGGCCGCGACCGGGCTGATCGCCGGCACGCCGGTAGTGCTCGCGCCGATCGACACCATCACCGTCGCCCTGGCGCTCGGCCTCGGCGGGCGCGACCCGGACATCGGCGGCAGCGTGCTCGGTGGGACCAATTCGCACATGCGCGCCTGCGCTGATCTGGCTACGGCGGAGGCCCTGGCCGACCGCGTTGCCATGTTGCCGCTGCCGATGCCCGGCCGCTGGCTCGGTATCGTGCGCCAGAGCGGCGCCGCGAACGTCGACTGGCTGATCGGCGTGGCCGAGCAGCTCCTGATCGATGCCGGTCTGATCGGGCTGCCGCGCGGTGAGCTGCGCGCCATGCTGGAACGGCGCGCAGCGGATGCCCCAGTGGGGGCGCTTCGCTACCGTCCGTTCGCAGACGAGGCGGGCGCCGGCGCCGCGTTCGATGGTCTGTGCGGCAACACCAGCTTCTACGAGCTGCTCCGCGCGATCTGGGCGGGGCTGGGCCGGGCGGCGCGCGACGGCTACGCGGCGCTCGGCTTGCAACCGGCCGAGGTTCGCTTCGCCGATCTTGGGGGAGCGGGTCCAACCGCCCGCGCGATCCTCGCCGCGTATCTCGGCGCACCATCGCGCCTGATCGAATCCCCAGCTCCCGCGGCCGCCGGCGCCGCGCTGGTGGCGGCGGTCTCGCTTGGCCACTACCGCGATCTGGTCGATGGCTTCGCCGACTGGGTCGAGCCACGCCTGAGCGAAATACGGGTCGTCGAGCGCGAGCCGGCCTCGAGCTGCGCATCTGCCAGTCCGGCACCGACATTGGCCTGAGCGGCTGCGGCTGACATCAGCCCGGCGTGCGCGTGTGGACGAAGCCAGCCGGCTGGGTGATCGAAGCTAGAGCGTGTTCGCGTTGGGCAGAATCAACACCTGCAATTTGGCAATAGCGCTGACTGCACCGGCGATGTGGTCACCGCTGTCGCCATCCCGACGCCCGCCCGTCGTTCGGCCGCTGCGGTTGTGAAGCTACCTGACGTGAAACTGCTCTAGGCCCTGCCGATCCTATGTGGTGAGGGGCAATAGAAGTCCTGCAGACGGTCCTCAGGGGACCATGACGCACAGGTCGATGCCGGTGCTGGACGAAACTCCGCCGACGCGGCTATCACGAATGGGCCGCTACGGCGGCGGCGGGATGGCGTGGCGAGCAAGCATGTCGGCCTGGCGGCGGGCGAGCGCGGCAACGTCGAAGCTTGCGATCACCTCGTTGAACAGGCGGTGCCAGTTGACCTCGGCCTGGAGGCGAAGGAATACGGCGCCAAGACCGATCGCGGCGCGGTCCATGATCACGAACTCGCGCGGAATGTCGACGCCGCCGGCGCGGTGCAGCTCGGCGATCACCCGCTCGGCGACCTCGCGGCCATGGATGTCGCCGGTCAGCTCGCCGAGCGTCTGGCGTCTGTCCTCGAGCAGCGGCTCGAACACGAAGCGCGCCCAGACGTTCAGCGCGTCGATCACCTCGCGGGTCAGGTTCTGAAAGCGCCAGGTGCGATACGCCTGCTCGGCGAGCGCCTCATCCCCGGTGCGCACGGCGTGGTAGAGGTCGATCACCGCGGCGACGAGGGCCGGCGGGAACACCCGGATGCAGCCGAAGTCGAGCAGGTTCAGGCCGCCGTCGGCGCGCACCGTGTAGTTGCCGAGATGCGGATCGCCGTGCAGCACGCCGTACTCGAAGAACGGCACGTACCAGGCGCGGAACATGGTGATCGCGAGGTCGCTGCGCTCCGCGCTCGCGCGGCCGACGCGACTGAGGATCGGCGCGCCGTCCAGCCAGGTCATGGTGAGCAGGCGGCGCGTGCTGAGCTCGGGGACCGGCTCGGGCACGGCGATCCGCGCCTCGCCGCGCAGGATGTCCCGGTACAGCGCCATGTGCCGCGCCTCGAGCGCGTAGTCGAGCTCCTCGCGCAAGCGCGCCTCGAGCTCGGCGCGCACGCTGCCCATGAGGAGTGCCTGCTGATACTGCTGGAGCACGCGCAGCGCGAGGTCGAGGCCACGCAGGTCCGCATCGACCGTCACGTCCATGTCCGGGTACTGCAGCTTGCACGCGAGCAGGCGGCCGTCCTGGCCGAGCGCACGATGCACCTGGCCGAGCGACGCCGCGGCCGCGGCCTCCAGCTCGAACGCGCGAAAGCGCCTCTGCCAGTCCGCGCCGAGCTCGCCCGCCATGCGCCGGCGCACGAAGCCCGCGCCCATCGCCGGCGCCTGGGACTGCAGGGTCATCAGCTCGGCGACGTACTCCGCGGGCAGCGCCCCCGGCACCGTCGCGAGCAGCTGCGCGACTTTGACCAAGGGCCCGCGTAGCCGGCCGAGCGCATCGGTGAGCTCGCGCGCCAGCGCCGCGCCGTCGTCGCTTCCGCCCAGGTAGCGCTCGCCGGCGAGCCGCGCCATGAAGCGGCCGAGCACGGTCGCGATCCTGGCGTAGCGGGCAAGGCGGCCAGGCAGGTTGCTGGCAGGCGGCATCGACGTGATCGCAGTTTCCTTCGCGGTGTCGGGCAAACAGATAGGTCAGGCGCGCAGTCTCAGGTCAGGCGGGACACTCAGGGCACGCGGGCGCGCGTGGGCCGGCGAGGACCTGCGCTTCAGGGCGTCCCGGCGTGCAGCCAGACGAGCACCAAGGAGAGGGTCGCGAGCGAGAGGATGCTGGACAGGAGGACCGCGGTCGCGCTCTCCGCCTCGCCGGCCTGGTAGCGCACGCCGAACAGATAGACGTTGACGCCGACCGGCATCGCCCCGAGCACAATCGCCACCTTGGCCCAGAGCGGCGGCATCTCGAACACCCGGGTAGCGAGCGCCCAGACCGCGAGCGGACAGATTACGAGCTTGATGGCGACCATGACCAGCGCCGGCGGCAAGGCGCCGGCGATCCGATAGCTGCGCAGGCTGGCGCCGGTCGAGAACAGGGCGCAAGGCACGGCGGCGCCGGCGACCAGCTCGGTCCAGCGCGCGAGCGCCGCGGGCAGGCGCAGGCCGAGCAGATTGAGCGCGATGCCGCCGGCGAGGCCCCAGAGGATCGGGTTGCGCACGAGCCCGCCGAGCGCCTTCTTCGGCACATCGCGCAGGCGCTCGCGGCCGGCGCCCCCGACCTCGAGCACGAGCGTGATCGTGGTGAACAGGAGCGTGCTGTGGAACGCGAGCAGCAGGAACAGGGGCAGGCTCGCGGCGTCGCCGAGCGCGGTCAGCACGACCGGCACGCCGAGCAGGACCGAGTTGCCGAACGCGGCGCCGAAGCCGATGATCGCGTGGCGCTCGAACGGGCCCTGAAACGCGGCGCGCGCGACCCCGAAGCCGAGCGCGAAGGCGACCATCGTGCCGCCGTAGAACGCGCCGAGATAGCCCCAGGCGATCTCGCCCGGCAGCTTGGCGGTCGCCATGCTGCGAAACAGCATCACGGGGATTGCGAAATAGAACACGAAGCTCGCGAGCGCGCTCGCCGCGGCCTCGCCGAACACCCGGGTGAAGGTGGCGGCGTAGCCGAACGCGAGCAGGCCGAAGATCGGCAGGATCACATCCAGGACGAGGGTCAGCGGCGTTTCCCGGCGAGGCGAGGCGGCGCGCGCCGCTTCGCTCGCACCTCTACGCCCGCCGCACCCCATGTGTCGAGAAGGCCCTCGCCTGCTGCGACGCCCGGCGCAAATGGCGGCGATCGACCGCGGCGTCGTGATCCCGGTAGACCTCGCGGCCAGTGTGGATCCCGCCGGCGCTCAATCCTTCCCGGCGTCTTCCAGCTCGGCGATGCGGCGACCCAGCTCGGCACGCCTGCGCTCATGGCGATCGAGGATCGCCTTCAGTCCCGTGGTCTCGACCTCGCGTCCTTCAAGGCGCAAGACGATGCCGTTGAGCACCAGCAGCTCGTCCTCGATCCGGCCAAGCCGCTCGCCGACCTCGGCGCTCAGCTCGCGCACCTCGGTGCGCAGCTCGCCGCCCAGCCGGTCGAGCTTCTCGTCGATCCGGCGCAGATAAGCGACCGTATGGCTCGCGGGCTCGCTCATGGCGTTTTTAATCCCGTCATGGCCCGGATCGGGCGGCGCAGAGTTCCTACATGGCGCCGATTCTGCTGCCGTCGGCGCCAATCCTAGCCGAAAGTCCGCGGCCCGTCACCGCGGAGCGCACGACCGCTTCGGGTCCGGCCATGCTGGTCGATACTGCGAGAGCCGGCGCTCGTCGATGGATCAGGCGCCGCCGTACAGGACCGGCTCTGAAACAGTCTGAACCCGTGCGGGGTCCCTTGAGGTGACGCCGGAAAGGGGCTTTAGTGCCTAGCAGCGTCGCGGCGGGGGGCCGCCCGCGGCCTGCGGGGGATGCCATGAGCGCGCCGGCTCTGATCTTCGATCTCGACGGCACGCTGGTCGACAGCGTCTATCAGCACGTGCTCGCCTGGCACGACGCCTTGCAGGAGGCCGGCATCGAGCTCGCGGTGTGGCGCATCCACCGGCGCATCGGCATGAGCGGCGGCCTGCTCACGCGTGCGCTGCTGCGCGAGACCGGGCGCGCGCTGGACGAGGCCCTCCTCCTCCGCCTGCAGGAACGGCATACCGAAGCGTACCGGGCGCGGATCGGCGAGGTGCGTGCGCTGCCGGGCGCGCGCAGTTTGCTCGCGCGCCTGAGCGAAATCGGCTGCGCCTGGGCGATCGCGACCAGCGGCCGGATGGCCACCGCCGGGCCGGCGCTCGAGCTGCTTGGCGTGCCAGAGGGGGTACCGATCGTGACGCGCGATCGCGTGCCCCATGCCAAGCCGGACCCCGACCTGTTCCTCGAGGCGGTGCGCCAGCTCGGCGTCGACGTGATCGACGCCGTCGTGGTCGGCGACAGTGTCTGGGACATGCTCGCCGCGCGGCGGGCCCGCATGCTCGGCATCGGCCTCCTGTCCGGCGGCTACGGCACCGAGGAGCTGGAGCGCGCGGGGGCGTATCGGGTGTACGACGACCCGGCTGACCTGCTCGATCACCTGGACGAGATCGGGGTCAGGCCCGAGCGCATGCCTCCGGGCTGACCCCGGCGCGAGCCCGTCGTGCGCGTCCTGTTCGTCACGCCCGAGTGTTACCCGCTGATCAAGACGGGGGGCCTCGCCGACGTGGCGGGCGCCCTGCCCCGCGCGCTCGGCCGCCTCGGCCACGACGTGCGCGTGCTGCTGCCGGCCTATCCGGGGGTGCTCGCCCAGCTCGACGCGACCGAGCCCGTGGCCGCCATCCCGGACCTGTTCGGCGGACCCGGTCGCCTGGTGTGCGGCCAGGCGGGCTGCGGCCTCGCGATGCTGGCGCTGGAGGCCGCGCATCTCTACGAGCGGCCGGGCAACCCCTATCTCGGGCCGGACGGCACGGACTGGCCGGACAACCATTTGCGCTTCGCTGCGCTGTCGTTCGTGGCGGCCCGCATCGGGCTCGGCGCGCTCGGCGGCTGGCAGCCGGATCTGGTGCATGCCCACGACTGGCAGGCGGGGCTCGCGCCCGCGTACCTGGCGCTTGCCGGCAGCGCGCGGCCGAGCACCGTGTTCACGATCCACAATCTGGCTTTTCCCGGCCTGTTTCCGGCTTCGCTGCTGAGCGACCTGCGCCTGCCCGGGGCCAGCTTCACGGTCGCCGGGCTCGAGTACCACGGACAGATCAGCTTCCTCAAGGCCGGCCTGCAGTACGCCGATCGGATCACCACGGTCAGCCCGACCTATGCCCGCGAGATCCGGACCCCGGCGCAGGGCATGGGCTTCGACGGCGTGCTCCGCGCGCGCGCCGCGGCGCTCGGCGGGATCGTCAACGGCATCGACGCCGAGATCTGGGATCCGGCGCACGATCCCCACCTCGCGGCGACCTACCAGGTCGACCGGATCGATGCCAAGGCGATCAACAAGCGCGCGCTGCAGACCCGCTTCGGCCTCGAGCCGCGCGCCGACGCGCTGCTGTTCGGCGTGGTCAGCCGCCTGACCGAGCAGAAGGGCCTCGACCTGCTGCTGGACGCCCTGCCGGTCCTGCTCGCGGGCGATGGCCAGCTCGCGCTGATCGGCGCCGGCGATGCGGCGCTGGAGGAGGGCTTTCGCGCGGCTGCGCGCGCCCATGCCGGCCGGGTCGGCGTGTCCATCGGCTATCACGAGCCGCTCTCGCACCTGATGCAGGGCGGCGCCGATGCGATCATCGTGCCCTCGCGCTTCGAGCCGTGCGGCCTCACCCAGCTGTACGGCCTGCGCTACGGCAGCCTGCCGCTAGTCGCCCGGGTCGGCGGGCTCGCCGACACCGTGATCGACGCCAACGAGGCGGCGCTGACCGACGGCGTCGCCACCGGCTTTCAGTTCGCGCCGGTCACCTCCCAGGCGCTGGGCTTCGCCCTGGAACGCGCGTTCGAGCTGCAGCGCGCGCCGGCGCGCTGGCAGGCGGTGCAACGGCGCGCTATGACCCGCAAGGTCGACTGGTCGGCTCCGGCCGAGGCCTATGACCGGCTGTATCGCGAGCTGCTCGCCGCCTCGCCCGGCCGACCGACCATCACCCGCACCGAGGCCGCCGCCATGTCCATCCGCACCGTCGCCACCAGCCCGTTCGAGGACCAGCGCCCGGGCACGTCCGGCCTGCGCAAGAAGGTCCAGGTGTTCCAGGAGCCGCACTATCTGGAGAACTTCGTCCAGTCGGTGTTCGACATCCTCGAGGGCTACCAGGGCGAGACCCTGGTGATCGGCGGCGATGGCCGCTACCACAACCGGGCCGCGGTGCAGGTCATCCTGAAGATGGCCGCGGCGAACGGCTTCGGGCGGATCGTGGTCGGCCAGGACGGGCTGCTGTCGACCCCGGCCGCGTCCTGTCTCATTCGCAAACGCCAGGCGTTCGGCGGGCTGATCCTGTCGGCCAGCCACAATCCCGGCGGCCCGCACGAAGATTTCGGCATCAAGTACAATGTCGGCAACGGCGGGCCCGCGCCCGAGAAGATCACCGAGGCGATCTATCGCCGCACGCAGCAGATCCGCGAGTATCGGATCCTGGAAGCGGCCGATCTCGATCCGTCTCGCCTGGGCGAGACGCGGCTGGGCGACACCGCGGTCGAGATCGTCGATCCGGTGGCCGACTACCAGGAGCTGATGGCCGCCCTGTTCGATTTCGAGCGCATTGCGGCGCTGTTCCAGGGCGGCTTTCGCATTCGCTACGACGCCATGTCGGCGGTCACCGGGCCGTATGCGCGCTCGATTCTGGAGCGGACGCTGGGTGCGCCCGAAGGCTCGGTGATCAACGGCGAGCCGCTCGAGGACTTCGGCGGCCATCATCCGGATCCCAACCCGGCGCATGCGCGCGAGCTGATGGCAGCCATGATGGCTGCGGACGGGCCCGACTTCGGCGCCGCCTCGGACGGCGATGGCGATCGCAACATGATCCTCGGCCGCGGCATTTACGTGACGCCGTCGGACAGTCTCGCGATCCTCGCCGCCAACGCCCATCTCGCGCCCGGCTACGCTTCGGGTCTCGCCGGCGTCGCGCGCTCGATGCCGACCTCGCGCGCCGCCGACCGGGTCGCGCAGGCGCTCGGCATCGGCTGCTACGAGACGCCGACCGGCTGGAAGTTCTTCGGCAACCTCCTCGATGCGGGCAAGGTCACCTTGTGCGGCGAGGAGAGCTTCGGCACGGGCTCCAATCACGTGCGCGAGAAGGACGGCCTCTGGGCGGTCCTCCTTTGGCTGAACATCCTGGCGGCGCGGCGCGAGCCGGTCGCGCAGATCGTGCGCGACCACTGGGCGCGCTTCGGGCGCAACTTCTACTCGCGCCACGACTACGAGGCGATCGCCGCCGATGCCGGCGCCGAGCTCATGGCGGCGCTGCGCGAGCGCGCGCCGCGGCTGGGCGGCGAGCGCCTGGGCGACCTCACGGTCGAGCACGCCGACGATTTCAGCTACCACGACCCGGTCGACGGCTCGGTCAGCGAGCACCAGGGCATTCGGATTCTGTTCGAAGGCGGCGCCCGAATCGTCTATCGCCTGTCCGGCACCGGCACCGAGGGGGCGACCCTGCGGGTGTATCTCGAGACCTACGAGCCCGACCCGGCCAGGCACGACCGCGACACCCAGGCTGCGCTTGCGCCCTTGATCCGGATCGCCGGGCAGCTCGCGGAGCTTCGCCGCCGCACCGGACGCGACGCGCCCTCCGTCATCACATGATCCGGTGCCCGCGGCCGAGCGTCTGGTCCGACCGGTAGTTCGATCGTACTGAGGGTGGGCTCTGAAGGGCAGGGTTTAGCCATGAGCCGACCTGACGCTGCCACTGAGTCTCGCTCTCCAGCCCGGGTCCAGTGCATATTCATACTAAAATTAATTCCAGATTTACCTTAAATTTCCCTCCAATATTTGCGGATACCTTTGGCTGCAACAAAAGATCCATTCTTCCCTCCTTGACATTTTGATAAGAGCTTATATTGCTGCCGAAGCGACTAAGAACGGCGCGCGGGTTCAGAAACTCTAACCCCACAGTTCTGATTCCAGCTGCTAGCGTAGCCGTCAGAGCAAAGCGTCACTGGGGGAGCCGACGGGAGATCGCTCCTTCGGGATCCTGATTTCTCGCATGCAAGAAAGTATCATGCACTCGTTTCAGTCCTCCGATCTCCTCGTCTTTCGACGGTTGCTATCCCAGGCCACGTCTCACTGGGCGCAGCTACTCGGGATCCTTTTTATCGGCCTGCTGTGGTCACCAATGGCCCTGCTGACACCGCTCCCGCTCAAAATCGCTGTGGATAGCGCCATCGGGGCAGAGCCGCTTCCGGGCTTCCTCAATGCGCTCTTACCTGATCCGGCCGAGCTGTCGATAGGGCCGCTTGGCGTCGCGGCCGGGCTGGCCGTCGCGATAGCCGTGATCGGCCATGTACAGAACTTCGTCGATTCACTGCTGCGGACTTTCACCGCCGAGCACTTGACCCTACGGTTCCGGGCACATCTGTTCCGCCATGCTCAGCACCTCTCGCTGGCGTACCACGACCGGACCGGCTCGTTCGACTCGACCCACAGAATTCTAAGCGACGCGCCCTGTATCCAGTGGGCGACTATCTACGGGATCATCCCAGTTCTGACGGCGGCGATTACGCTCACTGGCATGCTCTACGTCACGGCCCTGATCGACTGGCAGCTGGCCGTGGTCGCCCTGACCATCTCGCCGGTCATCTTCCTGGTCTCGCGGATTCACTGCCGCACCGTCCGCTCGCGCTGGGACCGCAGCCGCGAGCTTGAGGGCGCGACCATGTCGGTGGTGCAGGAGGCTTTGTCGGTTTTGCGAGTTGTGAAGGCCTTCGGCCGCGAGCGGCACGAGACGGAGCGCTTCGCGCGCCGGTCGCGTCAGGTCATCGACGCCAACTTGCGGATTGCAGCTATCAACGGCGGTTTCGATTTCCTGATGGGTCTGATCATGGCGCTGAGCGGCGCAGTAGTCCTCGCGATCGGCGTCTTGCATGTCCGAACCGGGGTCCTGACCCTGGGCGAGTTGCTTCTGGTGATCGGCTACGCCTTGCAGATCCTCGGTCCGGTCCACACGATCAGCAACAGCTTGTCGTCGCTGCAGGTTAGTTTCGCCAGCGCGCGGCGCGCCTTCGCGCTCCTGGACCAACCGGCGGACGTTGCCGAGCGGCCGGGTGCGCGCCGGCTCCGTAGAGCTGTGGGCGCCGTGGAGTTTCGCGGTGTCTCCTTCAGTTACAACTCGGGCCGCTCAGCACTCCGCGACGTCTCGTTCCGGCTCGAGCCAGGCACTCGGCTGGGCATCGTCGGGCCTACGGGTTCCGGTAAGACCACGCTGGTGAACCTGCTGACCCGCTTTTACGATCCGACGGAGGGGGCGATTCTGCTGGACGGCATCGACCTGCGAAATTACCGCCTACCCGACCTCCGGAACCAGTTCGCGATCGTGCTCCAGGAGCCGGTGCTATTCTCGACCAGCATCGCTGAGAATATCGCCTACGGCAGACCCGATGCGACCCGCGAGGAGGTCGTCGAGGCCGCCAGGGCAGCCAAAGTCCACGAGTTCATCGCGAGCTTGCCCGACGGCTTCGAGACGCAGGTAGGCGAGCGGGGCATGAGCCTCTCCGGGGGCGAGCGCCAACGCATCTCGCTCGCCCGGGCCTTCCTGAAGGAGGCTCCGATCCTGATCCTCGATGAGCCGACCAGTTCGGTGGACGTGCAGACTGAGGGCGCCCTCCTCGAAGTCCTCGGGCGGCTGGTCGAGGGGCGCACCACACTGATCATTGCCCACCGCCTCAGCACGCTCCTGCACTGCACCCACCGCATCAAAATCGAGCATGGGCAGCTTACTGAACTGCCCGGCGATGGCGAGCGATCGATCCAGGTCGTGTCGGGCGCGCCGCATTGCGATTTGGTGCCCACGGCGGCCGAGGGCGTGACGAAAGCGGCATGAGATTTCGCCCCTGCTTCAACGCGCCCGGACGATCAATTCACCAGCAACGCTATCCACAGCCGCGATCTGAGGCTGCCGCGTGCCCAGTTCCGCGTGGAATTGCGTATCCGTGCCGAAAGCAGTCTTGATATGTATCTTTAGATGCGAGCAGGACCTGGCCCGCTCCGAGGCCGGCCAAGGTCTTGTGACACGTTCACTTTGCCGCCGCGATGTCCGAATCGGGTCCGGTCCGGCCTACGAGCCGTGCCTGCGGCAGGTCCGCTTTGTTGCCCGTAGCGATCGAACGAGGAATCGCGGCCAGGGATTGCTGAAAACGAATATGGTGCGCCTGAATTACGGCCGATCGAAAATGTCCGCAGGCGCTCAGCCGTCGCGCCGATCAGTTGCTGACGAAGGCGGCACCGGCGAAGATGCAGTGCCCAGCGTGCCTCCGCCTGGATCTCGGTGTATTAGACTAGACTAGACTACGGCTTCCTCGAGCATCGGACACCTGACCACCAATCCCGTGAGGGGAGCGCTGGCTGCGGGTGGCAGCCGCGCGTCGGTCCCGCCGGGGGACTTCTGTGGTGTGCGTGCCCGCGGCCGAACCCTAGGTCTGACCGATAGTTCGGTCGTGCCGAGGCCAGCCCTGAAGGGCAGCCCATAGTCCCAAGAGCAGACGTCCCAAAGTAGATGGCGAAGCAACGGTTGGTCTGCCGGCGATCTGCATCGACGCCTGGCACATGAAAGCAGCTGTGATGCAACGCGCGTGATGTTCGTCAGCCACGCAATCGCTTCCGCCGGGCCTCCGGTCCTGTCCGTAGCGCGATGCATGTCCCGTGTGGTGGCACCCAATCGGTCTGGTTTCCGATGACCGGGGTCACCGCGCCGGCGGCAAGGCGGCCAGATGGTCCAGCAGGCGCGCCAGGATCGCCTCCTTGTCCCGGACGAGGGAGGCCACGCAGGCGACCGGGTCGGCAAGCAAGAACCGCTCGCCCTCGGTGTCGGGCAGCCGGAAAGGAACGGTGAGGTCCGCGCGCCGGCACTGAAGGTTGTCCATGCAGCCGTAGCGGTCGCCCTCTGGCGTCTGCATGATCTTCACCAACCCGCACGGCGCGCGGCACCAATCGCCGGCGTAGTCGGCGGACCAGCGCGCGAGATTGTCGAAGTCGCCCTGGACGATGTCGGCCGCCACCGTGGTGTAGATCCCGAAGCCCGGCACGTCGAACAACTTCGCTGCGTGCGCCGGGCCGCTGTCGCAGAAGACGCCGTAGTCGCTGTCGCGGATGAACTCCAGGAGCTGGTCGACCGTCGCCAGGTGGTCGACGATGGGCGCGTCCCGCCCCAGCATCGCCACCAGCGCCTCGCGATAGAGCTGACCCTGCCGGAAGCGTGGCTCGAGCATGACCTCGACGGCAAAGCCGCGCGCGCGGAGCTCGGTCACCAAAAAGCCGGTCAGCGCCGGCGGCAGGGTGCGAATCGGCGAGGATGCCTGCGGAAATATGCCGATCCGCCGAATCGGGCGTGGCTCGCGCTGGTGCGGCCAGCGGTAGCTGGTCGGCAGGCCCAGATGGCGCAGGATCAGGGTATCGAACGCGATCATCTCGACGCCCATGCGCTGGAGCTCAGGGATGTCGGTCTGGAAATCGACCACGAGATCCGCATCGAGCAGCACAGGTCGGGGCAGCAGCAGCGGGTAAGCCTCGACCGCCATGCCCAGATGGGCAAAGACGTCGGTAGACCGGGCGGAGAAGGCGATGGAGAGGCGCGCCGGCGAAAACGCCTGGATCAGCTGCCGGATGGCGCCGGCATAGAGGATGCAGTCGCCGAGCCCCTCGGACGGCATGAGAAACAGGATCGATTTGCCCCGGGCGGCACGCAACGACCGCAGCGGCGAGACCTCGACGGCGCGTTGCTCGGAGATGATCTCGACCTCGTCGCGCCACTGCGTCCGCAGTTGGTGGCGCAGAACGTCGTTGCGCACGAGGGCCGGCGTTCCGGCGGCCAGCAGCTGCCGCGGCTGCTGGCCCGAGCCTGGCACATCGATGACGAAATCCCGGCGCGGCCGGAAGGTCAGGTATTTGGTGACCGACCGGCGCACGGCGCAGACCAATACGGCACGATCACCCGGCTGGCTGGGCGGCGCTCTCGCCGCAGTAGGATTTCTCTTCGACGAAACGCGAACCCATGAGCAGACTGATGCGCCGCTTCAGGGCGGCCCGCCGGTCGTTGTGCCGATAAACGGAGCGGGCCAGGTCCACGAACTGCGCATCGATCCGGCCTTCACGTTCGAGGGATCGCAAAGCGTCCTCCACTTCCCACAGAGCAAGGTTCACGCGGGCGAGCGCCGCGGCGGCCCGGGCGGCGGCCTCGCTGATCGGGCCCTCCCGGTCGCGGACGGCGCGCAGCGCAGCGAGCTCCCGCTGCACGTTGTCGAGCTTTGCCGGCTCCCGGATCCGTGCGGCCTTGATCTCGAGAATCGCGATCTTGTCGATCAGCTCGCCCCAAGAAACGGGAACGTACACGACGCGACGACCAGCCTTTTCGGATGCATCGATATGGGACGGTTCCATGCCATCCTCGCGTTGGGGCGCGCATGGGACCAGGACCACGACAGCATGACCTCCCACGCGCTCCCAGCGGGAAGTCACGGCGACCGACTTGCGGCATTGGAGGACCGTAGCCAAAGACGGCTCTACCGGCAACGGGCACGTCGATGGGGAGCAGATTGTGCGTAAGGTCGCGCCCTTGAAAGGCCAGAGCCTGCGGATCGCGCCCCGCAGCCTCATCCAGCGTTTCATGGACCACGGTGGCTAGGGAGCGGCCGCCACTGCTGACGGCCGCCGCCCGGGGTCACGCCGCTTGACGAAGGACCGGGTGCTCGCGCGCGATCGCGCGGATGTCGGCGCGCCGCAGCCCGATCTCGTCGAGCTCGCGATCGGTGTACGCATCGAGCTCGCGGTAGACCCGCAGGCGTTCCCGCCTCGCCTCGAGCGCCCCGGCCAAGCGGACGCGCGCCGCGGTCCACCAGCGCCGCAACGGGCTTGCTGCGACCGCGTACTCCGCGGGATCGATGCCCTTGGCGACCAGCGGGATGTGCTCCCGCGCGATGCCGATGTCGGCGAGCACGCGATCGCTGCAGCGCATCAGCGCGTGGCGCGTGGCGCGGCGTTGTTGCCAGCGGCCCGCCAGCGTCTGCAACGATCGAAACGCGCCGGTCATGCTGCGGAGTGCCGAGGCGATCATCGCCGCCGCCGCGTCAGCGCGCTGCTGCCGGGCGCGCGCGGCGAAAGGCCCGCCCTCGGACAGGCTCGGCCAAGCCGGGTCCAGGCCCGCGCCCGTCGGCTCGAATGGATCTTCGTAACTCATGGCGTCGTCTCCTTGCACGAAGGAGGATGGTCAGGATGGCGCGCCTCGGACCGCAGGACAGAAAGCGACCGCCGCGCCATCAGCGTTCGCTGCTCAATGTGGGGTCGACCAGGCGATAGTGATGGGCCATTTTTGCAATGCAGCACAGACGACAAAGAAGGCTAACTTGCGAGGAGCATTTTGTTGGCTTGTCACGCCTCGAAATCGTCACCAAATCATAATAAATGATCTCAATGGGCGCATCCGCCGGGCAACGAGAGAGCCGGCATTATCGCATTGCTGCGTTGCAATAAATTATGCGACATCGAGACTGATTGGTGTAATTTGGCCAACGCAACCCCGCTGACGCGGACCAGGACTGATGATCGGGCGTCGCGTTCTCTTTGCCGCTGGCCGAAAAGAGTCCTCCCGTGTCACTATGCTCGGGATGCGGGCGGCTGACGCGCGGCTGCAGTCCGAGCTGGTCAGTGCGCGCTGCTACGGTCCGAGCTGGTCGGTCCATGAGGTGGCGGGCTGCAAGGAGAAGCGTCGATGGGCCGAGATGTGTCGACCTCTGCACGTGAGCCGGTCGCGGCCGTGTTGGAGCGCGCGCCGGAGCCGGGCGCGCCCGCGGCGGCTCCCGCCAACGCCGCGCTGGCGGTGCCCCAACACATCGTGATCGTCGGTGGCGGCGCGGGCGGCCTGGTGCTCGCGACCAAGCTCGGCAACCGGCTCGGCCGGTATGGCAAGGCGCGGATCACGCTGGTCGACTGCGCGCTGATCCACATCTGGAAGCCGCTGCTGCACGAGGTCGCGGCCGGCACTTTGCGCATCGAGGCGGACGGCCTCGACTACTTCGCCCACGCGCGTGACCATGTTTTCGCGTTCGAGCTTGGCCGGATGAGCGGCCTCGACCGCGGCCGGCGCGAAATTCTGCTCGAGCCGGTCAGCGACGCGAGCGGCGCCGAGCTGGTCCCGGCCCGGCGGCTGCCCTACGACACGCTGGTGATCGCGGTCGGCAGCGTGCTCAACGATTTCGGCGTGCCGGGGGTGCGCGAGCACTGCCTCTATCTGGACAGCGCGCCCGAGGCCGAGCGTATCCACCAGCAGGTGTTCGGCCGCGTTCTGCGCGGCCATGCCGAGGCCGGCTCGGCCGCGGGGCGACAGCTGCGCTTCGCGATCGTCGGCGCGGGCGCGACCGGGGTCGAGTTCGCCGCGGAGCTGCGCCACGCCGCGCGTCAGCTGGTCGGCTACGGCCTGCGCGGCTTCGATCCCGACCGCGACATCGAGGTGCGCCTGATCGAGGCCGCGCCGAGCGTGCTGCCGGCGTTGCCCGAGCGCGTGCAGCAGGCGACCGAGCGCGCGCTGCGCGATCTAGGGGTCGAGATCTATACCGGCGAGCAGGTCGACCGGGTGAGCTCCGAGGGCGTGCATACGCGCAGCGGCCACTTGCGGCCCGCCGACCTGACCGTATGGACCGCGGGCGTCAAGGGGCCGGCGTGGCTCGCCGATCTCGACGGCCTCGAGGTCAACCGGCTCAATCAGCTGGTCGTCGATCAGACCCTGAAGGTTACGCGCGACGAGCACATCTTCGCGCTCGGCGACTGCGCGGCGTGCCCGCAGCCCGGCAGCGACCGCCCGGTGCCGCCGCGCGCCCAGGCGGCGCACCAGGAGGCCCATCTGCTCGCCAGGTCGCTCGCCCGCAGGCTCGAAGGCAAGGCCCCCCTGCCCTTCACGTACAAGGACTACGGCTCGCTGATCTCGCTCAGCTACAGCAGCATCGGCAGTCTGATGGGCAATCTGTTCAAGAGCATCACGATCGAGGGGATGCTCGCCCGCCTCGCTTATCTGTCGCTGTACAAGAAGCACCAGGTCTCGCTGCATGGCCTGCGCGAGGTGACGCTCATGTCGCTGGCCAACCTCTTGCACCGGCGCACCCGGCCGCAGCTCAAGCTGCACTGAGCGGCTGCGGCGTCCCCTCGGCCATGTCCTCGCGCGCGTGGCCGCCCTGCTCCAACCAGCTCGCGAACGCGTCCGCGGTCATCGGCGGCCCGACCAGGTAGCGCTGCACCTCGTCGCACTGCAGCCGGCGCAGCTCGGCGAGGGTCGCATCGTCCTCGACCCCCTCCGCCACCACCCGCAGATCCAGGCTCTGGCCCAGCGAGATCACCGAGCGGACCACGGCCGCGGCGTCCGCGGCGGCGCGCATGGCGCGGACGAACGAGCGGTCGATCTTGAGCTCGTGGATCGGCAGCTTGCGCAGCGAGGACAGCGAGACCGATCCGGTGCCGAAGTCATCGAGCGCCAGCTGGCAGCCCAGGCCGGCCAGGCGCCGCAAGGTGTCGAGCACCCGCGCGGGATTGCTCGTGAGCGCGCTTTCGGTGATCTCGAACACCAGTCGGTCGGCCCGGCCGGAGGCCGCGCGCAGGACGTGCGTGAGGATGGCAGGGAACTGAGGGTTCTGCAGGCAGCTGCTGGCGAGGTTGATCGCCACCGCGAGATCGCGCCCGTCGGACCGCCAGATGCGCTGCTGATCGAGGGCCAGGTTCAGCACCCGCAGCGTGAGCGGCAGGATCAGGCCGGTCTCCTCCGCGAGGCGCAAGAAGCGCTCGGTCGCTACCTGGCCGTGCTGCGCATGCTCCCAGCGCGCGAGCGCTTCGACCCCGACCAGCCGCCCGGACCGGACCGACAGTTTGGGCAGAAACTGGACGATCAGTAGGTTGTGCTCGATCGCCGCCCGCAAGTTGTCGCGCAGCTCGTGCTCGGCATCGTCCTGCCCGTCCGAAGGCTCGTCATGCGCGCCCACGCTCTGCTGCGTGCGGCGCGCCCGCAGCATGGCGGCTTCGGCGCGCTGGATCAGGGCATGCTTGTCGTGCCCGTGCTGGGGATAGACCGCAAAGCCGACGTTGACCTGGAGATCCACCTCGAGGCCCTGCACCGCGAACGGCTGCGCCGCCAGCTCGGCGATGCGTCGCGCCGACCCGGCGGTCTGCTCCGGGCGGGCGAGGCCGGGCACCAGCAGGCCGAGCTCGGTCTCGCCGAGCCGGGCGAGCGTATCCGATCGGCGCAGGCCCTGCTGGATCCGCTCGACCAGGAGACCGATCAGCTCGTCGGCGAACGATTGGCCGAGCGTATCGGCGATCAGCTTGAACAGCGCCAGGTGGATGACGAACACGGCCACGGGCTGCTGCGTGCGGTCCGCGGCCAGGATCGCTTGGTCGACGCGATCGTAGAACAGGACGCGGTTGCACAGTCCGGTGGCGTCGTCGTTCAGCGCCGACAGCTCATGGTCGGCGAGGAGCTCGGCGATATCGTACAGGATCGCGGCGCGGACCCGGTCGCCCCGCCACTCCAGGCTGCTGAGCGAGGCGTGCAGCTGGATGCGCTGGCCGTTGCGGCGGCGCCCTATCAGCGCGCGCAGCGGCCCGTCGCTGCGGCGGAACAGCCGCGGCTGGTCGTGCTCGGGCACCTCCAGCAGCCGGCCGAACGAGGTGCCCACGAGCTCACCAGGGGCGTAGCCGAACATTTCGCAGAGGGCGCGGTTGCACGACCGGATCCGGCCGTCGCAGTCGAAGGTCAAAATCGCGGCGGTGCTCTGTTCCGCGAGCGCCGGCATGAGGGGCACCTGATCGGCATTGCCCGGCACGGCCCGATTGCGGCTCTCGGCAGCGGCGGCGAGCCGGGTCAGCGTGCCGATCACCAGCGCGAGCAGGATCGCCCCGAGCAGGGCCCCCGGCGCCAGCGACAGGATGCCGGCGTGGCTGGCCACGGCTGCGGCGAGCAGGACCAGGCCTGAAGTGATCGCGAAAAGCAGGGTGCCGGTCAGCACGGACGCGCTGTGGAAGAGCGGCCCCAGCAGCAGGCACACGGTTGCCGCGACCGGCGCGAGCTCGCGGCTCGCCAGGATCAGCGCCGGAGCTGCCGGCCGATCGCCGGCGAGCTGCGGCGGCAGCCACGCGGCGAGCCACGCCGTCGCGGGCCCGAGCAGCTGGTCGAACTGATGGAGCCCACCGCCAAGGCAGATCAGCGCGATCAGCAGAGCGCCCAGCAGGTACGGGCAGGTCCGGCGCATCGGGCTCACCGGTGCAATGCGGTATGCTCGGACGGAGCCGAGCCTGCGGCCGCTTGTACGGCCGAGGTATGAACCGCTCGCTAATGAGGCTACGTCAGTGTTCGCGCGAACTGACGGGGCATTCTTGCGGAGCAGAGCGCAGGACTGGGGCGGGTCACGCACCACCGCCCCCCGGGATTGGGGGGTATTCGGGGGGTGTCTCCCCGGCTCGCCCGGGCGACCTGACGGTCGTGCTGACGCTCCTGTTCGGCCGCCTGCGATCGGGAAGACCAAGCATCCGCCCGCCCGAGCACGGCAGGCGCAGGCGCCGCGCACCGACTCGGCGCGGCGCGGGAGAGCTCAGGCGCGGTCGCGCAGGCCGCTCGCCCCTCCCTGTTCGGCGCAGTGGGCGCAGCAGAAGATCTCGCCGTCCTGCTCGACCCCGTGACCTGCGATGCGCACGCCGCAGTGGCCGCATACCGGCGCGAGCGCGTGCATGGCGCACTCGAAGCTGTCGAACGTGTGGGTCTCCCCCATCATGGTGACTTCAAAGGACTTATCGTAGTCGTTGCCGCAGGTTTCGCACCTCGCCATGCCTCTTCTCCCCGTCGGATCGGGACGTCGGGCCACACCGGCCATACGCCAGGGCAACGGCCAGGCGCGCCGCCGGTTCCTTCGCGGCCGACGCCCGCGAACGCGCCGGGCGCCTGGGAAACCGGACCCTTCACCGGCTCAGACCGCGAGGTGCGCCTCGATGCGCGCAGCCGCGTCGGGCTCGCGCGAACTGCCCCGGTCGACGATCTCGCCGAGCTTGAGCACCGCCCAACGATCGGCGAGGTCGAGCGCGAAGCGCACGTTCTGCTCGACCAGCAGCATGGCCGTGCCCAGACGATCGCGCTCGTCCGCGAACACGCCCGCGAGTCGCCGCACCACCGAGGGTTGCAGACCTTCCGTGATCTCGTCGACCAGCATCAGCCTGGGTCGAGCCATGAGGGCGCGCGCGACCAGCAGCATCTTCTGCTCGCCGCCGGACAGGGTGCCCGCCCGTTGGCGGCGCCGCTTGCGCAGGAACGGGAAGATTTCGCCGACGCGCGCGAAGCCGCTTGCGAACCAGTCGGGGTCGGGCAGCGCGAGCTTCAGATTGTCCTCGACCGTGAGGTCCTGGAAGATCGCCTGCTCCTGCGGCGTGAAGGCGACCTCGCGCCGCGCCACCCGATGCGGCGGCTCGCCGGTCACGTCCTCGTCGAACAGGCGCACGCGGCCCGTGCGCGCCGGCAGATAGCCCATTATCGTCTTGAGCAGGGTGCTCTTGCCCATGCCGTTCTTGCCGAGCACGGCGACGATCTCGCCGCGGCCAACCTCGATGGTCGCGGCGCGCACCACGATCGCCTCGCCGTAGCCGCTGCTCAGATCGACCACGGCAAGCGCGCTCATGGCGCGGGCTCGGCGGTGACGCCGGCCGTGCCGGCGTAGATGGTGCGCACCAGCTCGGACTCGACCACCTCATCGACCGTGGCGTCGAGGACGATCCGGCCCTGATGCAGCACGATCACGCGCGAGCTGATGTCGCGCACGAAATCGAGGTCGTGCTCGACCAGGAGGATGCTCAGACGCTCCCGCTCGGCCAGGGTCGTGAGAATGGCCCCGATGCGCTGGCGCTCGATCCTGGTCAGCCCCGCGGTCGGCTCATCGAGCAGCACCACGCCCGGCTCGAGGGCGAGCACCATCGCCAGCTCCAGCGCCTGCTTCTGGCCGTGGCTGAGGTGCCGCGCTTCCGCGTCGAGCGCGGCGGCGAGCCCCGTCTCCTCCGCGATCCGCACCGCCGCGTCGGGCAGACGGAGCACCCCGGCGCGACGCCACCAAGACAGCGGCTCGAGCCGGAACCGGGCGACCCGCAGACATTCGGCGACCGTGAGCGTGGCGAAGACGTTCGCCGCCTGGAACTTGCGGCCGATGCCGAGCGCGGTACACGCTTCGGGCGGTCGGCGGCCGAGATCCTCGCCATAGACCCGGACTGTGCCGCCGGAGCGCTCAAGGCCATCGGCGAGGCAGCGGATCAGCGTGGTCTTGCCGGCGCCGTTCGGTCCGACCAGGCTCAGGATCTCGCCCGCGTGCGCGCTGAAGTCAATGCCTTTGAGCACCTGCAGGCTGCCGAAGTTGCGCTGCAGGCCGGCGACCACCAGCGGCTCGGCGGCGGGTCGCGTCGGGGCAGGACCGGCCGTCACGCGCAGCGCGGGCGCGGTGCGCGCGCTCGCGGCGCGAGGCATGAGCGATCGCACCGCGCCGGTCAGGAGCGGCATCAGGCCCTGCGGCAGGACCACGATCACCACCACGAAAGCGATGCCCACGAACAGCTTCCAGACGAACGGCAGGTTGCCCGACAGATAGGAGC
>JBKPNX010000046.1:0-64549 GCA_046732855.1 Pseudomonadota bacterium | reverse complement strand
GCGCTCGATGGGCTACGGCGAGGCGATGCTCGAGCGGCCGGTGGTCGGCATCTGCAATACCGCGAGCGGGTTCAACAACTGTCATCGCCTGCTGCCCGAGCTGATCGCGGCCATCGAGCGCGGCGTGCTCGCGGCCGGCGGCCTGCCGCTGCAGTTCCCGACCATCTCGCTCGGCGAGCCGTTCCTCAGCCCGACCAGCCTGATGTTCCGCAACCTCATGAGCATGGACGTCGAGGAGATGATCCGCGCCCAGCCGATGGACGCGGTCGTGCTGGTCGGCGGCTGCGACAAGACGGTTCCGGCGCTGTTGATGGGCGCGCTCTCGGCCGACAAGCCGGCGCTGCTCCTGGTCGCCGGGCCGATGATGACCGGACGCTACCGCGAGGCGCGCCTTGGCGCCTGCACCGACTGCCGGCGCTTCTGGGCCGAGTACCGCGGCGGGCGCATCGACGAGCCCGAGATCCGCCGCATCGAGACGCGCTTGGCCACAACCGCCGGCACCTGCCCGGTGATGGGCACGGCCAGCACCATGGCGTGCCTCGCCGAGACGCTCGGCATGATGCTGCCCGGCACCGCGGCCATCCCGGCGGTGCACGCCGACCGTCTGCGCGCGGGCGAAGCGAGCGGCATGCGGGCCGTGGCCCTGGCGCAGGGCGGCGGGCCGACGCCGCGCCAGATCGTGACGCCCGACGCGGTCGAGAACGCGCTCGCCGTGCTGCTCGCGATCGGCGGCTCGACCAACGGCATCCTGCATCTCGCCGCGATCGCCGGCCGCGCCGGGATCGAGGTGCCGCTGCTGCGGTTCAACGAGCTGAGCGACCGCACGCCGGTGCTGGTCGACCTCAAGCCGACCGGGCCGCACTACATGGAGGACCTGTTCGCGGCCGGCGGCCTCGGCGCGGTGCTGCGCGAGCTCCGGCCGCTGCTGAACCTGGAGACGACGTCAGTCGGCGGTGAGACGCTGCGGGGGCGGCTCGAGGCCGAGCCGGACTGGGTCGATCGCAGCGTGGTGCGGCCGCTCGCCGAGCCGGTCTCCGAGGTCGGCGGCCTGGTCGCGCTGTTCGGCTCGCTCGCGCCGGGCGGCGCGATCCTCAAGCGCTCGGCGGCGGATGCCCGGCTGTTCGAGCACGAGGGTCGGGCGGTCGTGTTCGCAAGCCTCGAGGATCTCGCGGCGCGCATCGACGATCCCGACCTCGAGGTCGCGCCCGACGACGTGCTGGTCCTGCAGAACGCCGGGCCGAAGAGCGGCACCGGCATGCCCGAGGCCGGCTACCTGCCGATCCCCGGCAAGCTCGCGCGCGCCGGCGTCAAGGACATGATCCGCATCTCGGATGCGCGCATGAGCGGTACCGCGTTCGGCACGATCGTGCTGCACGTCACGCCCGAGGCGGCGCTAGGCGGTCCGCTCGGGCTGGTCCAAAGCGGCGATCGGATCCGGTTGAGCGTCGCCGCACGACGGCTCGACCTGCTGGTTGCGGAAGAGGAGCTGGCGCGCCGGCGCGCTGCCCTGCGTCAAGACCGCCCGTCGCCCGCGCGCGGCTACGCAAGGCTCTACCACGATCACGTCCTGCCGGCCGATCTGGGCTGCGACTTCGATTTTCTGCGCGCGAAGCCGCCCGGCTGAAACAGCGGTTCAGCGTAGGCTCGCCCTCACGCCACCAGCGCGGCTGAGGTGGCCTGTCACTCTGGACGGTGCACGCCCACGCGCGCTGCGCTCAGCCGATTCCCTGACCGGACGGTCTGTTCAGGGTCGCCGCGCGCAGGAAGCGCTCCAGCTCTTCCGGCGCGCTCGCGCTTGCCGGCAGCCGTAGCGCGCGCTGGTCCGCGGGCCGCACCCAGGCGTACCAGAACGCGGTCAGCCCGACCGCGGTCGAGACCGCATCGGCAAGATTGAGCAGCGCGTGCAGCAGGTCCATCGCAGAGCGCCCGAGCGCGGCAACCCCGTTCCGCCGCCATGGACTCCCGATCGGAGGCCAACGTACTACGTCGCGCGCAGTTCCGAAAGCTCCTGCCGGTCGTCCGAAGTGATCTGCTCCACCCGCTCGTCCAGGCTGCAGCGGGAGCCGGACGCTGAATGGTGATGCGTCCGTCGCTGCCGGCGATGTCGATCTGCTATCCCTCCTCCAGCTGCGCCTGCTCGGCCACGGCTTGGGGCAGCTGCGCGGCAAGAGTGGTGCCCCATCGCGTGACACGCACGGGCCTGACCTTCGTCGTGGGCCTTGAGATACGATGGCAATACGAACCTCCAGAGGCTGAAGCAAGCGCCAAGGTCGCGCTGCGGCGGCGGCCCAGCCGTTGCGGGCATCGCCATCCCCGCTCGCAAATGCATGCACCGGACACTCGCGGGTAGGTGGTCCGCCGCCCAATCGCCGCAGGCTTTCGCAGCGGGTCCACGGACGTCGGGCCATCAGGACCATCGGAACTGAAAAGTTACTCGAATTCGTGGGTACGGCGCGAGCAGGGCTGGGCCGCGGTGTGTCGAGCAGGCCCGGCGCCTCCGACGCGAGTACGGGGGATCGGACGCGGCAATCCCGGCGGCGCCGGAGGCGTTGCATGGTCCAAGCGGACCGGTAGGCGGCAGTCCGGGCCGACTGCGCGGGTAGCGCGATCAGGGCGCCCTGATCGCAGGCCCGCCGTAGGGGGTCAAGGGGCGCGGTTGGCCCAAACCCGACTGCGAACGGCGGCCGAGATCCGGCTCTGGATAGCGACGGAGCCCGGGTGCGGGATAGTACAACACATCCGGCGCGGGAGAGTAATTGAACGCCCGCTCCGAAAGGTAGCCAGCGTCCGGCGCGACGGGCCATTGTGCGGCGACCGGCACGGGCATGGCGTACGGCGGGCCGCAGTTCTGGCCGAGGCCATCGCGCAGATACGCCAGGCCCGGCTGAGGATCCGGCGTGAGGGTCAGCAAGCCGGCGGTGGGCGCGGCCACGACCGCCGTGGCTGCGCACGCCACCACGCGAAAGGCGAACACGAACGGAGTGCTGATGGCGGCCAGCGCCCAGTCGGACGCCCGGGGTCCGGCGGTCTGGACCGCCCGCGTCGCCGCTCCGGGCGTTGCGGGGGCGGGCGCAGGATCGCGCGTCGCCGCCGCGCATCCCGCGAGGAAGGCCAGAGTGAGAAAAGCCGCGCGCGTGGTCATGGCTCGGCCTCGGGCTTGGGTCGCCGATCGTGGTCGCCATCCTGGCACGACCGCGCGCACGATCAAGCCCGCTTCAGCGGCAAAGGGGACGCCGGCGCTTTGACCGGCGGTTTGGCGTTCCGGGCGGCGCACGCGGACATGGCAAAGGCGCGCCGGCATGGGCCCGCGGCGCTGTGGCCGTGCTCGGATTCTGGATTGCGGGACCGGCTTGATAAGCCGGACGCCGCAACCCGCGCCAGCCGCTTTGCCTGATGGAGGGTCGGGGGCGTGGGTCAAGCTGAGCTGTGCCAGGCCGAGAGTCCGGCAGTCACGGTCAGGAGCGGACCTGATGGACCTCGATCACGTTGCCTTCCGGGTCGTGGAAGAAGATCTGCTGCCAGCCGCTCATCGCGAAGCCGCCATAGTCGGCATAGGGGATCCCCTTCTCTTCCAGGCGCCGCTTGAAGGCGGCGATGTCGTCGGTGCGAAACGCGATGTGGCCCCGCTCCACGGGGTTGATCGCTTGGCCCATGCGGAAGCCGACCTCGAGGTCCTTCTCCGCGAGATGCACCTGGGTCGTGCCGTCGGTGACGAACGCGACGTCGCCCGCGTACCCCTGGCTCAACACCCGGCTCGCGTTCATGCTCGGCTCCGGGTCCAGGCCGAGCACCGAGCGGTAGAACTCGTCCATCGCCGGCACATTGGTCGAGCAGAAATTGATGTGGTGCAGCGTGAGCTTCATCGCCTATCTCCACGATGCCACAGAATCGGGTTGAACCGCCGAGGATGTAGCGTACGCTGCCTGCTGGAACATCCCGGAAATACCCTTTTCGCGGTCACATGCTCCGGCGATCCGCCGCGCGGCGCCCTCTCATCCCTGCACAAAGGTGCGCAGGATCAGGGCCAGAATGCCGGCGAAAATGGCGCCGGTGATCCATTTCAACATGACGACTTGACCCTCGAGCGCCTTGAGCTCACCGCGGATCGCCGCGAGCCCGATATCCACGCGGCCGAAGCGGCGATCATTTTCGGCGAGCGCTGGGGGGCAAAGTTTCGAGCCGGGCATTTTGCTCAAGACGCTGTAGAAAACCCTCATCAAAGTTAGCGCACATTCCCGTATCCTTTGCCGGGTCAAATTTAACTCCCCAAGGGCTTTGGGTATCTGATGAATGGACACAATATATCCAAGACTTACTACTATCAGTCATATCAACTGCAAATTGACCTCCTCCAGAGGACCCTTCGATAGTATTGCAATTATGCTTGAACTCGCTTTCTATATATCCGCCGCCATACTGTCCAGCAGCACGCTCGACAGGCCCGCAACCATCAGAATAAATGAGCCCTTTTGTCTTTGGATCATATGAAATCTGATAAAATTGCGACGACTTTCTCAATTGCCCCAATTCATCATTGGATAATGTTCCGTAGGCTACAGCTGCTAAAGTGTCCGAAATCCTTCGATCCAAAACGCCAAACGCCCTATTCTTTTCCGCATAGATTCCGCTTCGACTAAATCCATTGGGAGCGGTATTGTCCAAATTGGAAACCCAGCGGAATGGGGGCCTCCAGGATGAAAACTGCATTTTTCGTGAGGAGTATTATCGGGCCAGACAAAAACGTGCGAGGCGGTAGAAATAACATCCACTAAACGGCCCTCAACTCCCATCAAAGTCCCCACACCTGTCACCCTTTTGTCGCATATTACTACTCCGGACGCCATGCAAAGAAGGTAGGCGGGGTGCCCTGGTCTTGTCGGGCAAGGCTTAAAATCATAATCCTTGCCGTTCTCGCGCATATAAATATTTATTTGGTGGAAATCTCTCATCCCGTCCGCTTCCCAATCCGACTCGGAAACGAGAGGCTGATAAAGGCTATCTGTTCCACGAAATACTGGTAGACCAAATGCCACTGAAGATCCAGAAAGCATCGCAATTAACGAAACTAGGAGAATTGGGACCGCCGTCTGCGCCTTGTCTTCGGGTGCCCCGGCTGCGCGCAACGCTTCGTACAGCTCGACGATCCTCATGGTCATGGCGGACACGTACCGACCACGCGCCTCAAAGGCAACAGCGTTGCACCAGCAGCGCTCACTTAGGACGAGCTCGGGGCGCGCCCACAGCCCTATACGTTGAAATAGCGCGCCTGGGGGTGGTGAAGGACGATCGCCGAGGTCGACTGCTCGGGCCACAGCTGGTCCTCGTCGGACAGCTCGACGCCGATGCGTGACGCATCCAGCAGCGCGAGCAGCTGCCGCTGGTCGGCGAGATTCGGGCAGGCGGGATAGCCGAACGAGTAGCGCGAGCCGCGATAGCCCTGCTTCAAAAGTTCGTGGCGCTCGCGCGCGTCCTGGTGGGCGAAGCCGAGCTCGGCGCGGATGCGCCGGTGCACGTACTCGGCGAGCGCCTCGGCCAGCTCGACCCCGAGGCCGTGCAGGCGCACGTAGTCGTTGTAGCGGTCGGCGGCGAACCACTCGCGCGCCACATCGGACGCGCGCTGGCCTACCGTCACGATCTGCAGGCCGAGCACGTCGCGCCCGGGCTCCGCGACGTCGCGCAGGAAATCGGCGATGCAGAGGCCGTTCTTCTTGTCCTGGCGCGGCAGGGCGAAGCGCGCGACCTCGCGCTCGGGCGCGGCCGGGTCGAACAGGATGACGTCGTTGCCCGCGCCCGCCGCCGGCCAGTAGCCGTACACCGCCTGCGGCTGGAACACGCGCTCGGCCTCGGTCTCTTCGAGCAGGTCGACCAGGATCGGCTTCAGCTCCTTGGTCGCCCAGGCGAGGAACTCGGGCAAGCTGCGGCCGTCCTTCTTGTAGCCCCAGTGGAACTGGAACAGCATGTTCTCATTGAGGTAAGGCACGAGCGCGGCGACCTGGATGTCGTCGAGCACGCGCGGCCCCCAGAACGGCGGCTTTGGCACCTCGATGCCGCGCGAGAGCTCGTTCCGCCGCACGCGCGTCTCCTCGACGTCGACCGGTCGGATCGCGGGCGCCTCGCCGTTCACCGCCGCGAGCGTGCGCGCCACCTTGCGCCGCTTGGGCCGGGCCGACTGCTGCGCCTGGCGCTCGGCGAGATACGCATCGAAGCCGCCGCTCACGATCCGGTCCATCAGGTGCAGGCCGTCGAACGCGTCGCGCGCGTAGGCGACCCGGCCCGCCTGATAGGCCTTGACGCAGTCCTCCTCGACATACTGTCGGGTCAGCGCGGCGCCGCCCAGCATGACCGGGACGTTTAGGCCCATGCGGCTCATCTCGAGCATGTTCTCGCGCATGATAACGGTGGATTTGACCAGCAGGCCGGACATGCCGACGGCGTTGGCGCGATGCTCCTCGGCGGCGGCGAGAATGTTGGCGAGCGGCTGCTTGATGCCGAGGTTGACCACCTTGTAGCCGTTGTTGGTCAGGATGATGTCGACCAGGTTCTTGCCGATGTCGTGGACGTCGCCCTTGACCGTGGCCAGCACCACGGTGCCGTTGTGCACGCCCTCGAGCCGTTCCATGTGCGGCTCGAGATAAGCGACCGCCGCCTTCATCGTCTCCGCCGACTGCAGCACGAACGGCAGCTGCATCTTGCCGGCGCCGAACAGGTCGCCGACGACCTTCATACCGGCCAGCAGATGCACGTTGATGATGTCGAGCGCCGGGTATTTGGCGAGCGCTTCGTCGAGGTCGGCTTCCAGGCCCTGACGGTCGCCGTCGACGATCCGCTCCTTGAGGCGCTCCTCGACCGCCGCCGGGCGCTCTTTGACCACGCCGTTGTCCGCCTTGCGCTCGGCGAACAGCGCCATGTACGCCTGCAGCGGATCGTAGCCAGGGCGGCGCCGGTCGAAGATCAGGTCCTCGGCCGCCTGGACCTCGGCGGGCGGGATCTTGTGCAGCGGGTAGATTTTGGACGCGTGCAGGATGGCGCCGGTCAGGCCACGCTTGCTGGCGTGGTCGAGGAACACCGAGTTGAGCACGTGGCGGGCCGCCGGATTCAGGCCGAAGCTGATGTTCGACAGGCCGAGGATGATCTGGATCTCGGGGAACTCGGCGGCGATCCGCTCGATCCCATCCAGGGTCTCGAGACCGAGGCGGCGGTCGTCCTCGTTGCCGGTGCAGATGGTGAAGGTCAGCGGGTCGATCAGCAGATCGTGGCGCGGCAGGCCGTGCGCCTCGGCGAACGCGACCAGCCGGCGCGCGATCTCGACCTTGCGCTCGGCGGTCTTGGCCATGCCGGGCTCGTCGATCGTCAGCGCGATTGCCGCGGCGCCGAACTTCTTGGCGAGCGCCAGGCGCGCCGCGGGCGGCTCCTCGCCGTCCTCGAAGTTGATCGAGTTGATCACCGCCTTGCCGCCGTACAGCGCGAGCGCCGATTCGAGCACGTTGAGCTCGGTCGAATCGAACACGAGCGGGCTGTCGACCGCGCCGCGCAGGCGGGTCACGACCTCGCGCATGTCGGCGGTCTCGTCGCGGCCGACGTACGCGGTGCAGACGTCGAGCGCGTGCGAGCCCTCGCGCGCCTGGGTCCGCCCGATCGCCACGCAGGCGTCCCAGTCCGCGGCCGCCTGGCGTTCGCGGAACGCCTTGGAGCCGTTGGCATTGCAGCGCTCGCCGATCGACAGATAGGCGTTCTCCTGGCGCAGCGGCACCGCGGAGTAGAGCGAGGCGATCTGCGCCTGCCGTTCCACCGCGCGGGGTTTGGGCCGCGGCCGCTCGCCGTCCTCGGCGAGGCGGCGCAGCATCCGGTCGAGTTCGTCGATGTGCTCGGGCGTGGTGCCGCAGCAGCCGCCCACGATCGCGACGCCGTCCTCGACCACGAAGCGCTCGAGCCATGCGGCGAGGTCGCGCGCGCCAAGGGGATAGCAAGTCTGGCCGTCGACCAGCTCGGGCAGGCCGGCGTTCGGCAGCACCGAGATCGGCCCCGGCCAGCCGCGCGCCAGATCGGCCACGTGCTCGGCCATTTCCTGCGGACCGGTGGCGCAGTTCAGGCCGATGATCGGCACGTCCAGCGCGGCGACGATGGTCGCCGCCGCCCCGATGTCGGTACCGACCAGCATCGTGCCGGTGGTTTCGATGGTGACCTGGACCATCAACGGGAGCTGGCGGCCGGCTTCGCGCATGGCGCGGCGGGCGCCGTTGACCGCGGCCTTGGCCTGGAGCGGATCCTGGCAGGTCTCGCACAGGATCACGTCGGCGCCGCCGGCGATCAGGCCGGCCGCCTGCACCGCGAACGCGTCCTCGAGCGTGCGGTAGGCAACGTGGCTGAGCGTGGGCAGGCGGGTGCCGGGTCCGATCGCGCCGATCACGAAGCGCGCCCGGCCGTCGTCCGCCACCCGGGCGATCGCCTCGCGGGCCAGCTCGGCGCCGCGCCGATTGATCTCGAACGCGCGCTCCGCCAGCTCGAACTCGCCGAGCGTGATCGGCGAGCCGCCGAAGGTGTTGGTCTCGACGGCATCGGCGCCGGCGCGCAGATAGCCGAGGTGGATGTCCGCAATCACGTCCGGGCGGGCGAGATTGAGCACCTCGGAGCAGTTCTCCTTGCCCCAGAAATCAGCCTCGACCGAGAGGTCGCGCGCATGGATCTGGGTGCCCATCGCGCCGTCGAACAGCAGCACGCGCCGCTGCAGGGTCTCGAGAAACTTCGGCATTCCGACTCCGGGGAGCGTCGACTCAGGCCGCGCAGGCCAGCGCCGGGCGCACGCCGAGCAGCCGGCACGCCGCAATCGTTAGCTCGGCGCGGTTAAGGGTGTAGAAATGCAGCTCCCGGATGCCTTCGACGATCAGGCGGCGCGCCTGCTCGGCGGCGACACACGCGGCGACCAGGGCCTGCTGCTCGGGATCGTCGTCGAGGCCGTCGAACAGGTCGCCGAGCCAGTCCGGCACCGCGGCGCCGCAGCGCTCGCTGAACCGGCGCACCTGGGTGAAGTTGTGCACCGGCAGGATGCCGACCGCGAGCGGCGCCCGGATGCCTGCGGCGATCATGCGGTCGCGCAGGCGCAGCACGGCGTCGGTATCGAAGCAGTACTGGGTGATGGCGCGGCTGGCGCCGGCGTCGATCTTGCGCTTGAGATTGGCGAAGTCGGCCTCGGCGCTGACCGCCTCCGGATGGGGCTCGGGATAGGCCGCGACGCTGATCTCGAACTCGCCGATCCGGCGCAGCGCGCCGACCAGATCGGCGGCGAAGGCGTAATGGGCGCCATTCGGGCGCAGCGCGGGCCCCTTGGGCGGATCGCCCCGCAGCGCGACGATGTGGCGGATGCCGTTCTGCAAGTAGCGCTCGGCGATGGCATCGATCGTGGCGCGCGGCGCGGTGGCGCAGGTGAGGTGAGCGGCTGCGTTCAGCCGGGCGCGGTCGCACAGCCCGTGGACCAGGACCGCAGTGCCCTCCGCCGGGTTGCCGCCGGCGCCGCAGGTGACCGAGACGTAGCTCGGGTGAAACGGCGCCAGCCGGTCGACTGCCTGCCACAGGCGCGCCTCGGCATCGGCGGTCTTGGGCGGGAAGAACTCGAACGAGATCGCCACTTCCGGCAACGGCTCCTCGAGCCACGCGAAGCGGCGCTCGGAAAACGCTCGGGCCCTGCTCGCGCTCATGCCACCGCGCTCCGTTCCAGGGGTGCAGAAGAAAGCTCGTCGGCGTCGCTCGCGCCGGCGCGACGCGCCGTCCAGATAACGACCGTCAACGGCTCGCCGGCGAGGCGGACCGGCGGCTCGGGCGTCAGCCCGGCCGCGACGAACCAGCCGTGCATCTCGGTGTCGGTGAAGCCCAGGCGCCGGTGGGCGTGCTCGCGGCGCAGGAACTCGAGCTCGTGGCGGACGAAGTCGATCACGACCAGACGCCCGCCCGGGCGCAGCACGCGCGCCGCCTCGGCCAAAGCCGCACTCGGGTCGTCGGCGAAGTGCAGCACGTTGTGCATGGTCGCCGCGTCGAACGAGCCGTCGGGCAGCGGCACGTGGTACATGTCGCCGTGGCGCACCTGGCAGTTGCGCAGGCTGGTGCGGTCGAGATTGGCGCGTGCCACGTTCAGCATCTCGCGCGACAGGTCGATTCCCAACCCGAACCCGATGCGCGGAGCGAACAGCTGCAGGATGCGGCCGGTGCCGGTGCCGACGTCGAGAAGATTGCGCGGCGGCTGCTCGCCGAATATGCCGAGCAGCGCGGCCTCGACCTTGGCCTCGTCGACATAGAGCGAGCGCACCTGGTCCCAGCTGCCGGCATGGCTCGCGAAGTATTGCGCAGCCTGGTCCTGCCGTGCCGCGCGCACCGCCGCCAGGCGCTGACGATCGAGCGCGAGGTCGCTATCCTCAGCCGGCAGCATGCGGCACAGGTTGCGGGCGAGGCGGCCACCGGCTCCGACGCGGGCGCGCCGGTAAAACACCCAGCTACCCTCGCGAAAACGCTCGAGCAGGCCGGCGTCGGCGAGCAGCTTGAGGTGGCGCGACACGCGCGGCTGGCTCTGACCCAGCACCTGGGTCAACTCCGTCACGGTCCACTCGCCCTGGGTGCAGATGGCGAGGAGGCGGAGGCGGCTGGCGTCCGCCGCGGCGCGCAGGCCGACCAGGAGGGAATCGAGGGTATCGGGTTGGGCCAACAACATGGTCGCTCGCTCCCGCGATGAACATATGTACATTTTTTTATATGCCGATGTCAACGGACAAAAAAAGAGGCGGTCGCGAACGACCGCCCAAGTGAGGTGGGGGGAGTGGTTCGATCGCCTATCCGCGGGGGGAAATCCGCAGGGGGGTGGCGATCGCATCGCCGCGCGCACCGAAGAGCCAACTCATCACGGTGTCTTCGACCCGGCGGCGAATCTCGTCGGGGTACAACCGAAGGCTGACCATGGCGTCGGTCAGGCAGCCTTCGTCTTCCTGGCGCAAGCCCTGGACGAACCGATGGTAGAGCAGGCTGTTCGGGCCGAGCACGTTCTCGAGCCGGTGGAGCAGACAGTCCAGGGTGATCACGCGGATGTCGGCCATGCCTTGCTCCCGGGAAGCCGCCAACCTTGCGGCCCGCGCCCGTTTACGGTTTGTTCACAATCGCGATGTGATGTCGTGGCGGCAACGCCGAAACCGAGGGCAACGCCATATCCTGGTAAGCTTGGGGACGGTCTCGGTGCGGGATCGCGATCGGCCGAGCGGCTTTGGATGAGCTCGCGCTCGGGCCCGAGCACTGGGGGTTGCAGCCGGACCGCCGCGCAATATCATGCCGCCCGGCGCTTGCGCGGGCAGGGCGCGCAGCGAGGTGGGGCAGGAGACCGGTTTGTCGAGATCGTCGCGCGCCGAGGCCAGGAGGGCCGGGGGACGGCCGTGCTGTTGAGAGGGCTCGGAGGCGCGCTCGTCGCGGCCATGCTACTGGCCGTCCCCGCCGTTGCCCAGGACGACGTGCACGACCCTCTGGAGCCGCTCAACCGGGGCATCTTTAAGGTCAACACGGTGCTCGATGGCCTGCTGCTGGAGCCAGCGGCGCGCATGTATCGCACGGCCACGCCGCAGTTCTTCCGTACGGGAGTGAGCAATTTCCTCGCCAATCTGAGCACGCCCGTGGTCCTCGCCAACGACCTGCTCCAGGGCGACTTCCAGCGCGCCGAACTGACGCTTGGCCGATTCATGATGAACACCATCCTGGGCCTGGGCGGGCTGATCGACGTCGGCGGCAAGCTCGGCATGCCGCCCCGCCATTCCGAGGACTTCGGGCAGACGCTCGCTGTCTATGGCAGCGGCCCAGGGCCCTACCTGGTGCTGCCGCTGCTCGGCCCTTCCACGGGCCGCGACGCGGTCGGCCGGGTGGTCGATCTCGCGTTCGATCCTTTGACTGTTCTGGGCGCCGCGGGCGTCGGCATCTTCCTCGACCCGACCGAGTTCGGTCTGGCGCGCACCGGCGCGCAGACGTTGACCTTCCGGGAGCAGACGCTGGACGAGTACGACGAGCTGAAACGCAGCAGCATCGACCTCTACGCTGCGGTGCGCACGTTCTACTTACAGTATCGCGCCAATCAGATCCGCAACGGCGCAGCAGTAGAAAGCGATGACATCTACAACGAGAACCTCTACGAAGACCCCGACGCTCCCGTCCAGGCTCCCCTCGAGTGATCCGGGAGTAAGCGCATGAGGAATTGGACGCCACCCGCGCGGCCAGGATGGTTCGATCGTCGCCGCCTGCTGCTCGCCTTGATTGCCGCCGGGCTGCTCCCGATCGGCTGGCAGGTCAGCCGCGCCGCGCCGAGCGTGCAAGATGCGCGCGCGCTGATCGAGCAGGTCAGTGCCAAGGTGCTGGCGATTCTGAGCGATCAGGCGATGACCGACCGTCAGAAGTTCGACGCTCTGGTCAAGCTGCTCGACGGGCCGATCGATCTCAATCTGGTGGCGCGCCTGATCCTCGGCCGCCACTGGCGCACCGTGGACGAGGCCCAGCGCCAGGAGTATCTCGCGCTGTTTCGCGAGTATGCCCTGGCGAACCTCGCGGCCAAGCTGCACCTCTACCGGGGCCAGAGCTTTGAGGTGACCGGCGCGAGGGTGGTGAGTGAGCAGGATGCCCTGGTGACCAGCCGCATCCTGAGCAACGGCGAGCCGCCGCTGCAGGTGGACTGGCGTCTGCGCGAGCGGGACGGCGGCGCGCCGGTGACGATCGACCTGATCGTCGAGGGGGTGAGCCTGATCGTCACCCTGCGCTCGGAGTTCGCCTCGGTGATCGAACGGCAGGGCTTCGACGGGCTGCTGGTCGAGCTGCGCCAGCGGATCAGCCAGACGCGGCAGGAGGCGTGAGCCGGCTCGCACCGGGCTGACCCGCCGTCCGGTAGCGGGCGTGCGGGAAACGGCGGCAGGGTCGCGGCCGCCCCAGGGGCGGCGGAGCAAACCGACGGCGGCGCGACGCCGGTTCCAGAACAGCGCGGCGCCTCATCAATCCTCGCCCGCGGGAGCGAGCGCGCCGGGCAGCGTGAACCGGAACACGGCGCCCGTGGGCTCGGCCGGCTCGACCCAGATGCGGCCGCCGAAGTGCTCGACGATCTGCCGGCAGATGGCAAGGCCCAGACCCCAGCCCTTGGGCTTGCCGGTCGTATCGTCGTCGCGCAGCTGATGGAATCGATCGAACACCGCTTCGGCCTGCTCGGGCGGAATGCCGGGGCCGTCGTCCTCGACGCTGACCGCGAGCCCACGCTGGTCACGGGCCATGCGCACGGTGACCCGGCCGCCGTCCGGCCGGGCGAACTTGGCGGCATTGGAGAGCAGATTGATCACCACCTGCATCAGGCGGTCGCGATCGACGGTGATCCGCGGCAGATCGCTCGCGAACTGGGGCTGCAACGTGATCCCCTTCTCCTTGAACAGGCCGCTCGTCGCGGCGAGCGCGTCGTCGAGGATGCCCGTCGGATCGCAGGTCGAAAGGCGCCACTCCATGCGCCCGGTCTGGATCCGCGACAGATCGAGGATGTCGTTGATCAGCCGGGTCAGGCGTTCGGATTCCTTGACCACGATCGCCAGGAACTGGTTGCGCTCGGCGAGCCCGAGGTCCGGGCTGTCGAGCAGGATCTCGGAGAACGAGCGGATCGAGGTGAGCGGCGTGCGCAGCTCATGGCTGACCGTGGTGATGAATTCGTCCTTCAGGCGGTCGAGCTCGGTCAGGCGCTGGTTGGCGCGCTTCAGCTCGTCCGTCGCGACCTCGAGCGCCCGAGACTTGCGCTCCAGCTCGCGGCTGTATTCGATCACCTGGGACGCCTCCTCGAGAATCGTCAGAACCTCGTCGGGGCTGAAGTCGGCGCCCTTGACCACGGTCGAGATCATGACCCGGGCGGAGGCCGCGCCAATCGCCCCGGCGAGCAGGCGCTCGGCGAAGTTGACCAGATCGGAGTCCGCCTGGTCATCGCCGGCGAGCGCGCGGCCGCGCATCCGGGCATGGCCGGCGAGCGCCTGCTCGGCGCGCTCGGCGCCGACGTAGCGGGCGAGCAGAGCGCGCAGGTCGGCAACCGCGGCGCTGCCGCGCCACAGGTGCGGCCCGCCGCCCAGGCGGTCGACCTCGACGAACAGCGACGCCTGGACGCGCTCGAAGCTGCCCTGCCGGCCGACCAGCGAGCAGCCGAGCAGGCCGGCGATGTTCGCAGTCAGGCTCCACAGCAGGGCATGGCTGATCGGATCGAGCCCCTCGAGGCCGAACAGCGCATAGGGCCTGAGCAGCTCGCTGCCGAGCAGGCCGTCGCTAACAAAGGTCGGGTCGAGCCAGCCGGAGAGCGCGAGCGCCGGCAGCAGCAGCGTGTACAGCCAGACCAGAAAGCCGGCGCTCAGCCCGACCAGCGCGCCGCGCAGACTGGCGCCCTTCCAGTAGATCCCGAACAGGATCGGCGGCGCGAACTGCGCGGCCGCGCAGAACGACACGAGACCCGTGGTGACCAGCGCATACCATTCGCCGATCACCTTGAAGTACAGGTAGCCGAGCAGCAGGGTGGCGAGGATGCTGCCGCGGCGGATCGCCAGCAGCAGGCCGCTCAGGTCCGGGCGCTCGTTCAGGCGCAGCCAGCGCATCCGCAGCAGCACCGGCATGATCAGGTCGTTGCACAGCATGGTGCTGAGCGCGATCGACTCGACGATCACCATGGCGGTCGCCGCCGACAGACCGCCCAAATAGGCGAACAGGGTGAGCAGCTGCCAGCCTTGCGCCATCGGCAGCGTGAGCACCAGCGTGTCGCCGTTGGCCGCGCCGGAGAAGCGCACGAGCCCGCCGAGCGCGACCGGCAGGACGAACAGGTTGATCGCCAGCAGATAGAGCGGCAGCAGCCAGATCGCCTTGGTCAGGTGCTCCTCGTTGACGTTCTCGATCACCGCCACCTGGAACTGGCGCGGCAGGAACAGGATCGCGAGCCCGGACAGGCAGGTGAGCGCCAACCAGTCGGCGTAGGTCAGCCCGGCGCCCGCGAAGGTCAGGAGGTGGCCGAACCCGGCCTCGCCGGCGCGCCTGAAGACGTCGCCGAAGCCGTCGAACATGCCGTAGGTCACGAATGCGCCGACGGTGACGAAGGCGAGCAGCTTGACTAGGGATTCGAGCGCGATCGCCGCGACCATGCCCTGGTGGTGCTCGGTCGCGTCGATGTGCCGGGTCCCGAACAGGATGCTGAACGCGGCCATGAGCAGGGTGACGTAGAGGCCGAGATCGCGCCAGAACGGGGCGGTCGCCGGGTAGTCGAGGATCACCGAGACGCTCGTCGAGACGGCTTTCAGCTGGAGCGAGATGTACGGCATGATGCCGATCACCGCGATCAGGGTGACCAGGCCGCCGAGCAGCGCGCTCTTGCCGAAGCGCGAGGCGATGAAGTCCGCGATCGAGGTGATGCCGTACGCCTTGGTGATGCGCAGCATGCGGCGCAGCACGAACCACCAGACGCAAGCCATGAGCGTAGGCCCGAGATAGATCGGCAGGAAGCCGATGCCGGCGGCGGCGGCGCGGCCGACGCTGCCGTAGAAGGTCCACGCGGTGCAGTAGACCGCGATGCTCAAGGTGTAGACGTAAGGGCTGTTGATGATGCTGCGGCCCTGCTCGGCGCGGCGGTCGCCGAAGTACGCCACGGCGAACAGCACGCCGAGATACGCGCTCGAGATCAGGAGCAGGACCCAGCTGCTGAGCATGCCGCGCCGGGGTCAGCGCATGGTGCCGCGCTCGACGATCAGCGCGAGCAGGACGATCAGCCCGGCCCAGACGCCGAACAGGTAGAAAAAGAGCGGCGGCAGGCCGAACCAGCGCGGCCCCGCCTCGACCACCGCCAGCACGGGAAAGTTGAGCAGCGCCAGGCCGAGCAGGAACATCGCGATCAGGCGCTTGCCGCGCTCCTGATCGCGCATGATTCAGGCTTCCTCCCTGGCCGGGAAGGGCGACGCCGGCAGGTCGCCGTGGCGCGCGCGCCGGTCGATCCGCTCGCGGATGGCCGGGAAACCCGCGCCGTCCGGGCCGATCGGCAGCCGCAGACGAACGCCTTCCCCCATGGCGTCAGCGCCTGCCTCAGCTGCAGCCGAGCATCTGCTTGATCTTGACCACCAGATCGCGCGTCGAGAACGGCTTGGTGACGTAGGCATCGGCGCCGAGCGCCATGCCCCTGTCCCGCTCCACGTCACGCCCCTTGGCGGTCAGCATCACGATCTTGGCGGCCCGCCATGCCGGCGCCGCGCGGATGCGCTGGCACACCTCGAAACCATCCAGCCCCGGCATCATCACGTCGAGCAGCACGAGATCGGCGGGCGGGCCAGCGAGCGCGCCGACCGCATCCTGGCCGGTCGAGGCCACCTCGACCTGAAATCCCTCGCGTTCCATCAGAAAACGCAAAGACATGACAATGTTCGGCTCGTCGTCGACCACCAGCACGCGCTTGGCCATGGCCCGATCGCCCTAGCGTCGGTTCGCCCCCCTGGATCGCCATTTAACGCCAGTTCGGCAGTGCTGTCAGGTCGTTTTCGTGCCGCCTCTGCGTGCGTGCGCCCTGCCCCCGGAGAGCGAGAGAGGCCACGGGCAGACGCCCTTCAGCGACACGGCTCCCACCGCCAGCGGCGGACGTGCGCTCGCGCTGTCGGACCGGCCGGGCGAGGCGCCCGCTCAGCGCCACATGTCGGCCAGCAAGGCGCCCACGTCGATCCTCGGCAGCTCCGCGCGAGGGGCCGTCTTGCCCGTCCCCGCAGCGGCGAAGCCGAGCACACGATGGTCGAACAGGCCGAGCAGCGGGTCGGGAATGAAGCGGCTGCGCGGCGCGTGCACGTAGCGGTCGCCGAGCGCCGGCTGACCGCCGACCGCGAAGCGATGGGGCTGGATCAGATGCAGCTGGTCGCGCGCGCGGGTCATCGCGACGTAGAGCACGCGGCGCTCCTCCTCGACTTCGGCGGACGAGCCGGTCGCCATGTCGGACGGGATGCAGCCATCGACCACGTTCAGCACGTACACCGCGCGCCACTCCCGGCCCTTGGCCGAATGGATGGTCGAGAGGATCAGATAATCCTCGTCGCGCAGCGGCGCGCCCGCCTCGTCGCCCGCCGCCGCGGGCGGATCGAGCGTGAGCTCGGTGAGGAACCGCTCGCGCGACGGATAGGTTGCGGCGATCCGGGCGAGCTCGTCGAGATCGGCGAGTCGGGCGCGTGCGTGCTCGTACAGCTCCTCGAGCAACGGATCGTAAAAGGCGCGCACCGGTTCGAGCTGGCCGGCCCAGATCATGCATCCCGCGAGCGTGCGCAGGAGCTCGACCAGAGCCGGCCACAGCGCGGCGCTCGCTGCCGGCGGCGGCATGGCATGCAGCGCGGCGAAATCGAAATTGCCGGCCTCCAGCAGCGCGAGCGCCCGGCGCGCCGTGCCGGGGCCGATGCCGGGCAGCAGCTGCAGGACCCGGAAGGCCGCCACGCGATCGCGCGGGTTCTCGGCCAGGCGCAAGAACGCGAGCAGATCCTTGACGTGGGCCGTCTCGACGAACTTCAGCCCGCCGAACTTGACGAACGGGATGTTGCGCCGCGCCAGCTCCAGCTCGAGCCGGGCGCTGTGATGCCCCGTGCGGAGCAGCACCGCCTGGTCATGCAGCTCGAGCCCGGCCTCGCGGTTATCGAGCACCTGCCCCACGACGTAAGCCACCTGCTCGTCCTCGCCCGGCACCGTAACTAGGCACGGCCGGTGCGCCGCGCGCCGCACCGAGCGCAGGCTTTTGGTGAAGCCCTCAGGGGCCAGCGCCATGACGGCATTGGCGGCGTCCAGGATCGGCTGGGTCGAGCGATAGTTCTGCTCGAGCCGCAGCACCGCGGCCGGCGGCGCGAAATGCCCGGGGAAGTCGAGGATGTTGCGCACCGTCGCGGCGCGAAAGCCGTAGATCGCCTGGGCGTCGTCGCCGACCACGGTGAGGCCGCGCCCGTCCGGCTTGAGCCGCAGCAGGATCTCGGCCTGAAGCGCGTTGGTGTCCTGGTATTCGTCGACCAGAACGAAGTCGAAGCGGCCCCCGACGTCCGCGGCGATCGGCGCAAGGGCCATCATGTGCGCCCAGTACAGCAAGAGATCGTCGTAATCGAGCACCCGCTGCGCGCGCTTGGCGAGCGCGTAGGCGCGAAACAGCTGCCGCAGCTCCGCGGCCCACTCGCTGCACCAAGGGAACGTCTGCAAGAGCAACGGCTCGAGCTCGGTCCGGGCGTTCGCCGCGTAGGAGTAAATCGCGAGGCAGGTCGCCTTCTTCGGAAAGCGCCGCGCCTTCTCGCTGAAGCCCTGCTCGTCGCGCACCAGGTCCATCAGGTCCGCGGCGTCGCTGCGATCGAGCACCGTAAAGGCGGGATCGAGGCCGATCGGCTCGGCGTAGAGGCGCAGCAGCCGGCTCGCGACCGCATGGAACGTGCCGGACCAGGTCGCCGCGCCGGCGATGCCGGCCCCGTGCCGCGCGCAGATCCGCTCGACCCGCCGGGTCATCTCCTCGGCCGCACGGCGGCTGAAAGTGAGCAGCAGGATGCGCCGGGGATCGGCGCCGGCAAGGATCAGATGCGCGACGCGATGCGCCAGCGTGTTGGTCTTGCCCGAGCCCGCCCCGGCGATGATCAGGAGCGCGCGACCCGGCACAGCGCGGCCGTCCGCAGCGACATCGAACGTCACCGCCGCCCGCTGGGCCTGGTTCAGCGCGGCCAGATGCGAGGGTTCCTCCATGACGGAGACATAGCCGCAAAGTTCATCGCTCGGAAGCACTTTGATGCGTTCAATGCGCGACCGCAGGTGATCTGCTTCCTACCGGGCAAAAGGGCGGTCACCCACGCTCGCCAATCCCCGCCGGCGCCGCGTTCAAGATGCCGCCCTAGGCCGAGGAGAGAGACCTGCCGCGATCTCAGGCGGTGTGGGTCTAAGGGATCAGACCTGAGCGAAGGCCGAGTTGCAGGGCTGGATTGAGAGGGCGACCGAGCCAGTCTCTGCCCGCCCAATCTCGAGGGTTCACAAGCACCTGCGGCGGCGGATACCCTATGGGCCAGCCTTGTTGCGGGGGAGGGCAGGCCATGACCAACGACACGGTGCAGGCGCCGACGCCGGCGCAGCTCAGGGGGCTCGCGGCTGATCTCGGGTTTCACATGAGCGACGCGGAGCTCGCTGCGTTCGGCGAGCTGATCGGCCCGAGCATCGAGGCCTACAACGCGGTCGACCGGATGGCGCAGGAGTTGCCGCCGGTCAAGTACCCGAGAACGCCCGGCCAGCGACCGAGCGACGCCGAGAACCCGCTCGGCGCCTGGTACGTCAAAACGACCATTGCGGGCGCGCCGGATGGCAGGCTCAAGGGCAAGACGATCGCGATCAAGGACAACGTGTGCATCGCCGGCGTGCCGATGATGAACGGCGCCTCGACGCTCGAAGGCTACGTGCCGGACGTCGACGCGACCATCGTCACGCGCATCCTGGATGCCGGCGGCACCATCCTCGGCAAGGCGGTGTGCGAGTATTTCTGCTTCTCGGGCGGCAGCCACACCAGCGCGTCCGGGCCGGTGCACAACCCGCACCGGCGCGGCCATTCCGCCGGCGGCTCGTCTTCGGGCAGCGCGGCGCTGGTCGCGGCTGGCGAGGTCGACATGGCAATCGGCGGCGATCAGGGCGGCTCGATCCGCATTCCCGCGTCGTTCTGCGGCATCTACGGCATGAAGCCGACCCACGGCCTCGTCCCCTACACCGGGATCATGCCGATCGAGCTGACCATCGATCATACCGGGCCGATGACCGCGACGGTCGCCGACAACGCGCTGCTGCTCGAGGTGCTCGCCGGCCCGGACGGCCTCGACCCGCGCCAGCACGGTATCGAGGCGGACCGCTACACCGCCGCGCTCGGCCAAGGCGCCGCCGGGCTGCGCATCGCGGTCGTGCCCGAAGGCTTCGGCCACGCCAACTCGGAGCCCGAGGTCGACGCCAAGGTGCGCCAGGCCGCCGATGCCTTGCGCAGTCTCGGCGCGACGGTCGACGAGGTCGGGGTCCCGCTGCACAGGATGGGCCAGGCGATCTGGCTGCCGGTCGCGGCCGAGGGCGCGACCGCGCAGATGATGCTGGGCAATGGCTACGGCTTCAACTGGAAGGGCCTCTACGTCACCAGCCTGCTCGATTTCCATGCCGGCTGGCGCGAGCGCGCCGACGAGCTGTCGGAATCCCTGAAGCTCACCATGCTGCTCGGCTATCACATGATCCGCAACTATCAGGGCTACTATTACGCCAAGGCGCAGAACCTCGCCCGCCAGCTCGGCGCCGCCTACGATCGCGTGCTCGCCGACTACGACCTGCTGCTGATGCCGACGCTGCCGGTCAAGGCGACCAGGCTCCCCGAGGACGACGCGCCGATCGGCGAGATCGTGGCGCGGGCGCTCGAGATGATCCCGAACACCTCGCCGTTCGACGTCACCGGCCATCCGGCGATGAGCCTGCCCTGCGGCAAGGTGGACGGCCTGCCCGTGGGCGTCATGCTGATCGGCCGCCACTACACCGAGAAGACCATCTACCGCGCGGCGCACGCGTACGAGCAGGGGGCCGACTGGCGGGACCAGTGAGGTGTCGGCGCGGCCCGGCCAGGGCGCCGCGCCCTGAAGGGTGGGCCATCTGAGCCGCGCGGCAGGGTTCTGATCGTGTGCATCGAGCATCACTCGTGCCGCGCCCGCGCTTGACCCGCGACCCGGCGCCCTCGACTATGCCGGCGGCGCGACCGGTCGAGCGAAGGGACGGATCAGTGGCCCAAGGATTCTCACGCGCGGCCGTGAGTGCGATCGCATGCGGCGCGTTCATCGTGCTGCTGTCGTTCGGCATCCGTTCGAGCTTCGGCCTGTTCCTGCAGCCGATGAGCCTCGATCTCGGCTGGGGCCGCGAGGTGTTCGCCCTCGCGATGGCGATCCAGAACCTGCTCTGGGGACTGTCGCAGCCGTTCGTCGGCGCGATCGCGGATAAGTGGGGCACGGCGCGCACGATCGTCGGCGGCGGCTTGCTCTATGTCGTCGGCGTCTACCTGATGTCGACCACGAGCAGCCCGGCCGAGCTGTATTTCAGCGCGGGGGTCCTGGTTGGTCTCGGCCTGAGCGGGACCGGCTTCGGGGTGGTGCTCGCCGCGGTCGGGCGCAGCGTGCCGGCCGAGCGCCGCTCGGTCGCGCTCGGTATCACCACCGCCGTGGGCTCGCTCGGCCAGTTCCTGCTGCCGCCGATCGGCCAGGCGTTCCTGTCGACCTACGGCTGGCAGAGCGCGCTGGCGCTGCTCGCGGTCGGCTCGATCGCCACGGTGTTTGCGGCGGGCGGCCTGCGCGGCCGGATGGAGACCTCGGGCCAGGCCCAGCAGACCATCCGGCAGGCGCTCGCCGAGGCCGGCCAGCACTCCGGCTATCTCTACCTCACCGCGGGCTTCTTCGTGTGCGGCTGGCACGTCGCCTTCATTTCGGTGCACCTGCCCTCGTATCTGGCGGACGGCGGCATCTCGACGGAGATCGCCGCCTGGTGCCTCGCGCTGGTCGGCCTGTTCAACGTGATCGGCTCGTACTGCGCGGGCGTGCTCGGCGGCCGGGTCAGCAAGAAATACTGCCTGTCGTTCCTCTACGCCGCGCGCTCGGTGCTGATCCTCGCGTTCATCGCGCTGCCGCTCTCCGCCGCCTCGGCGCTGGTCTTCTCGGCGCTCATGGGCCTGCTCTGGCTCAGCACCGTGCCGCTGACCTCGGGCCTGGTCGCCCAGATCTTCGGTCCGCGCTACATGGCGACCCTGTTCGGGATCGTGTTTTTGAGCCATCAGATCGGCAGCTTCCTCGGCATCTGGCTCGGCGGCTATCTGTACGACGTCTACGGCAGCTACGATCTGATCTGGTGGCTGTCGATCGCGCTCGGCCTGATCGCCGCCCTGCTCCATTGGCCGATCGACGAGCGCGCGGTCCCGCGCCTGCGCCTGCAGACCTAGAGCCGTTCGGGCGCGCAGGGCGCCGAGCCAGTCGCTTTCTCCGGTGTCGCGTCATGCTGAGCTACCGCTCAACAGCTACGCGACGATCTTCCAATAAGAATCCTTCCGCACCACCAGCCCGTCGCGGAAGGTATAAAAATCGCAGCCGCGCACCTCGAGTCTGCGGCCCTCGGCGGTGGTGCCGGTCAGGGTCCATTTGGAGATGCCGGTATCGCCGTCGACGAAATGGGTGGCATCGCCGTAGTGCACATCAGGGAGGCCTCGGAAGCGGCCCGCGAGGGCTTCGCGCACCGCGGTCTTGCCCTCCGAGCGCGCGCCCCAGGGGTCCGGGCCGCGCGGCATCTCGAGCAGGCAGTCATCGGCAAAGTGGGCCATGATGGTGTCGAGATCGTGCGCGTTGAAGGCTGCGCACAAAGCTTCGAGCGTAGGCCGGATACCGCTCATCAAACGCTCCCGCAAAGGCAACGCCACATCGGCGCTGACACTAGCTATTTGGTCACGGGCATCGCCCCCGCCGGCTCCAGGCGGTACAGGCCGCCGTCGCCCTCGTCGGTGAGGAGGTAAAGGAGCTCGTCCGGGCCGACCTCGACGTCGCGGATCCGCCCGATCGCGCCATCGAGCAGCCGCTCCTCGGCGACCACCCGCTCGCCGTCTAGCTCGAGGCGCACGAGCAGCTCGGCCTTGAGCGCGCCGACGAACAGATCGCCCCGCCACGCGGGGAACGCGTCGCCCTCGTAGAACGCCATGCCCGCAGGCGCGATCGAGGGCACCCAGTAATGGATCGGCTGCGCCATGCCCTCCTTGTGGGTGATGCCCTCGCCGATCGGCGCGCCGGAGTAGTCGATGCCGTAGGTGATCACGGGCCAGCCGTAGTTGACGCCGGGGCGCACGACGTTGACCTCGTCGCCGCCGCGCGCGCCGTGCTCGTTCGACCAGGGGATGCCCGTCCGCGGGTGAATCGCCAGGCCCTGCGGGTTGCGATGGCCGTAGCTGAAGATCTCGGGCCGGGCGCCCGCGACGCGGGCGAACGGATTGTCGTCGGGCACGCTGCCGTCCGGATACAGCCGGATCACCTTGCCGTTGTCCTCGCCCAGATCCTGGGCCCGCTTGCCCTGCCCGCGCTCGCCGACCGTGATGAACAGATGGCCCTCAGCATCGAACGCCAGACGCGAGCCGAAGTGCTTGCTCGAGCTCACGAGCGGCGCGGCCGTGAAGATCACCTTCAGGTCTTCGAGCCGCCCTTCGCCGAGGGTGGCGCGCGCGACCCGCGTGCTGTTGCCGCCGTCGCCGGACGCGGCGTAGGAGAGATAGATCACCCGGTTCGAGACGAATCCGGGATCGAGGGCGACGTCGAGCAACCCGCCCTGCCCGCTCGCGTAGACCTCCGGCACGCCATCGAGCGGCTCGGGCTCGAGCGCCCCATCGCGCACCATACGCACCCGGCCGGGCCGTTCGGTGATGAGGATGTTCCCGCCGGGCAGGAACGCCATGCCCCACGGGTGCTCGAGGCCGGTGACCACCGGCACCACCCGAAAGGTCGCCTGCTCGGAGGCGATCGCCTCGTCCGGCGCCTCGGCGACCGTCTCCTGCGAACACCCCACGAGAATGACTGCCGCGCCGGCCGCTGCCAGGACCGCCCGTAGCGTCGCTCTCGTCGCTCGCATGCGTTCGCTCCCGCGTGTCGTCGGTCGACAGATGGGCGCGGCGGGTCGATGCGCCCACCCTCGACCTTAGCCGATCGATCGCGGCCGGTGCCTCAGTCGAGGTGATCCGCCGGGCGCACCTCCCGCAGCGCGGGCCGGCCGCGAGACGGGCTCGATCGGGTGGCTTGCCGGCCGCGCTAGCGCCGGGTCAGGGAGCCGAGCACGCCGCGCAGGAGCTGGCGGCCGATCTGCGTGCCGATGCTGCGCGCGGCGCTGGTGATCATCGCCTCGATCGGGCTCTGGCGCGTGCCGCTCCGCGGCTGGCTGGCGGTCTTTGTTCCCGAACCGCCCCGCCGCGCGCGCTCGTAGCGCGGGCGGTCGACCGCAGTTGCGCCCTCGTCCGCGGACGTCACCTGAGCCTCGGCCCGGCGCTGCAGGATCTCAGACGCGGACTCCCGATCGATCGGCCGGTCGTAGCGCCCGGCCACCGGGCTGCGGCTCATGACCGTCCGCCGCTCCTCGGCCGTCGCCGGTCCGATGCGCGAGCTGGGCGGCCGGATCAGGGTGCGCTCGACGATCCCCGGCACGCCCTTGTCGTGCAGCGTCGAGACCAGCGCCTCGCCGACCCCGAGCTGGGTGATCGCCTCGGTGACGTCGAGCTTGGGATTGACGCGGAAGGTATCCGCGGCGGCCCGCACCGCCCGCTGATCGCGCGGCGTGAATGCGCGCAGCGCGTGCTGGATCCGGTTGCCGAGCTGGCCGAGCACGTCGTCCGGGATGTCCAACGGGTTCTGCGAGATGAAGTATACGCCGACCCCTTGGAGCGGATCAGCCGGACCACCTGCTCGATCTTGTCCAACAGGGCCTTGGGCGCCTCCTCGAACAGCAGATGCGCCTCGTCGAAGAAGAACACGAGCCTGGGCTTGGGCGGATCGCCGACTTCGGGCAGGTCCTCGAACAGCTCCGAGAGCAGCCACAGCAGGAACGTCGCGTACAGCTTGGGCGCCGCCATCAGGCGGTCGGCGGCGAGCACGTTGATGGTCCCCTGGCCGGACAGGTCGGTGCGCATCAGCTCCTGGATGTCGAGCGCGGGCTCGCCGAAGAAGTGCTCGCCGCCCTGCTGCTCGAGCGTCAGGAGCTGGCGCTGGATGGCGCTGATCGAGGCCGTGCTTACCCGGCCGTATTTGGTCGAGAACTCGTCCGCGTGCTCGGCCACGAAGCTCATCAGCGCGCGCAGGTCCTTCAGGTCCAGGAGCAGGAGCCCCTGATCGTCGGCGACCTCGAACGCGACCGCGAGCACTCCTTCCTGGGTCTCGTTCAGACCGAGCAGGCGCGCCAGCAAGAGGGGCCCCATCTCGAACACGGTGGTGCGCACCGGGTGACCCTGCTCGCCGAACAGGTCCCAGAACACCGCTGGGAACGCGCGCGGCTGGTAATCGGTCAGGCCGACCGTACGCGCCCGCTCCGCGAGCTTGGGATCGGCCGCGCCGGACTGGCTGATCCCCGACAGGTCGCCCTTGATGTCGGCCATGAACACCGGGACGCCATGCGCCGCGAAACCCTCGGCCAGCACCTGGAGCGAGACCGTCTTGCCGGTCCCGGTGGCGCCGGCGATCAGGCCATGACGGTTGGCGAGCCCGAGCTCGAGCAGCTGCGGCGTGTCGCCCTTGCCGAGCAGAAACGCCTCACCTCCCTGTGCCATCGTCCTCCTCGCGCTTGCCAGCCGTGCGCGGTCGACGCGCCGGGTCTCGACAGTATCGCCCAGGCGAACGAAATGATAGAGTCGGAGCCCCGAGAGGGCCGCCAAGCGGGATGGGACCATCATGAAATTCTTCGTCGATACCGCCGATGTCGCGGAAATCCGCGAGCTTGCCGCGAGCGGCCTGCTCGACGGCGTGACCACCAACCCTTCGCTGGTCGCCAAGACCGGGCGTAGCTTCTTCGAGGTGATCGAGGAGATCTGCGCCCTGGTGCATGGCCCGGTCAGCGCCGAGGTGACCGCCACGACCTACGATCGCATGCTGGCCGAAGGGCGGCGGCTCGCTGAGATCGCCCCGAACGTCTGCGTCAAGCTGCCGCTGATCTGGGACGGTCTGAAAGCGTGCCGGACGCTCACCGGCGAAGGCATTCAGGTCAACGTCACCTTGTGCTTCTCGCCGACGCAGGCGCTGCTCGCGGCCAAGGCCGGCGCCACCTTCGTGTCGCCCTTCGTCGGGCGGCTCGACGACATCGCGTATGACGGCATGGAGCTGATCGGCGACATCGTCGAGATCTTCATGAACTATCGCAGCACGCTGTCGACCGAGGTCCTGGTCGCATCGATCCGCCATCCCGGTCACGTGGTCGAGGCCGCAAGGCTCGGCGCCGATGTCGCGACCATGCCGCCCAAGATCCTCCAACAGCTCGCCCAGCACCCGCTCACGGACAAGGGTCTCGCGGCGTTCCTCAAGGATTGGGAGGCCTCCGGTCAGAAGATTCTCGACTGAGTCTCGCCGGCCGCGTGCTCGCGCCCCCAAGCCAGGCAATGCTCCACCCACCGGCGCAGGCCCCTCACTCGAATGCCGCCAGCGCGGTGGAGAATGGCATCCGCCGGGTTGTGGCCGAGGCCGTTGTTTTCCTCGGGGCGATGCTGGGGGGTCCGGCGCAAGCCGCTGATCCGGCGGCAGACGTCGACCGCCTGCTCGAGCAGTTCAATGCCGAGGCGCCCCACGCCAAGGGCAGCATCCGCGTCGATGCGTGGACCGAGGCCGGCCGAGAGAGCGATGCGCTGGTGGTGGTGGTCGAGCCACGGGGCGAGTTCAAGCTGATCGCCGATCCGGGGGTCACGGTGACGCCGACCGCGCGGCCGGGGGTCGAATGGCTGGTGCCGCTCCCCTACCGGCACGTCGATCCCGAGCGCCAGTACTTCACCCCGCCCGCATCGCTTCGCCTGCCGTTCCGGGCGAGCGATGACCAGCCGCTCGAGATCCTGGTCGAGTACGCCTACTGCGTGGTCGATTATCAGTGCTTCTTCGGTGAGAAAGTGCTCACCGTCGCGACCCGATCTCCCTGATCAGGCGCCAGGTCTCGCCCCACGCGGAAACCGACGGAGCTCTTGCGGTTCTCAGCGTTCTCCTGCAAGCGGTTGGCGGAGCGTAAATTGTCGTCCCTTTCCAGCCAGGCGCCGCCACGCTGCACCCGTCGCGAGCAATCGCCCGGCTCGGCCGCCTCGCCGCTCTGATCGATCCATGCCTCGCCGTCCTCGGGCGCGCCGGCATAGGACTTGTGCCAGCAATCCGCGACCCATTCCCAAACGTTGCCGTTCATGTCGTGAAGGCCGAAGAAGTTCGGCACGAACTTGCCAACCGGAGCGGGCTTGTCGGCATCCCACAGCCGCCCGCAGTTCAGGCAGTTGGCCTTGCCCTCGGCCGGGCCGTCGCCCCACCAGAAACGCGTGGCGGTGCCGGCCCGCGCCGCGTACTCCCACTCCGCCTCCGAGGGCAGCCGGTAGGTTTGCCCGGTGATCCCGCTGAGCCACGCCGCGTAGGCCTGGGCTTCGCCCCAGCTCACGCAGACCACGGGGCTGCGCGGATCCTGCGGAAAGCCCGGGTCCCGCCAGTCCTTGTTGCTCGCTTTCTCCCAGCTGCCCTTGTTCCAGATTTGGCAGCTCTGTGCCGAGGTGCGACCCGTCTCCTGCATGAAGAACTGGTACTCAGCGACGGTGATCTCGTGCGTCCCGATCGCGAACGGCGGCACCGATACCACGTGCCGGGGCTCCTCGTTGTAAACCGCCTTGCCCCTCTCGTCCGGCCGCGCGCCCATCTGGTATCCGCCGCCCGGCAGAGGCGCCATCTCGGGACAGACGTGCGTATCGATCATGATCGGTTTGTTGTCGTGGACCAGCGTGATCGTTCTGGTCTCCTGGCAGTCTCTGAACAGGCGAGCCGGCTCGGGCGGTGGCATCGGGGCGGCGAGATCCACCGCCACGTTCTGCCCGTGCAGTCGTTCGAGGACCCGATCGATCCGGAGCGCCTGGCCTCCTGGCGGCTCATCGTCGGTGATCATGCCCACGAGGTACCAATCCTGGCTGAACAGCGCGCCGCCCGAGTGTCCGTGGGCGATGAACCCGGAGCGGAACTCGATCGTGTCATCCTTCACCGTCAGCACGCGGTCGGGGTCGAATGGCGCCGAATACCAGGGGATCCCGTTCGGGTTGCCAATCGTGAAGAGGCCATCGTGCCGCTGCAGGGTGAGGGGCGAGCGCACCCTTTGAAGCGCGATGGCGAAGTCAAAGGGCAGCTTTTGGAACGACTGCCGCAGCGCGTCCGTCTCGGGCACGAAGAGGACGGCCAGGTCCAAATTTTGGTCCAGAATCTCAGGATGGGCGGCGTAGGAGCGCTCCTGATCGAACCAAAACCTGACCGTGAGGTTCCGATACACGAGCAGTTCGCGGGTCCGGAGGTCGACTCCGCCCGCGACGACATGCCGGGCCGTGATCAAACGGACGCCCCTCGAATCTCTGCCGACGATGATCGCGGCGGCAAAGTCGCCGACGTCCTCGACCGCGACCATTGCGATCAGCGGATTGACCAGCTCGGGCCCTGGCTCCGGCACTTCGGTGTCGACCTCGGCCAGCGTCAGGACCGGCGCGCCCTGGCCGTCGCTTCCCGTCCGGTCGAACAGATCAGCCGGGACAGAGCAGCCAAGGAGGGCGGTGCCGATCAGCCCGAGCGCCGCAGAGAGCGAAGCAGTCCTTGCCGGCGCGCTCATCGTTGGGCGCCCCAGAACCTGAGGAGCGGCAGCAGCACCACCAGAAACAAATAGAGGAACACGCTCCAGAAGAGAGTCACCTCGGCGTTCGCCTGAAGCCACTCCAGCAGTCTCGGCATTAGATCGCGCGTCTCGCCACGACTGCCGACCGCGAGCGAGCGCGTGTCGGCCTGAGCCTGGAGCGCCACCTGATCGGGGATGAATGATATCGCGGTGATGACGCCGGAGAGCCCAAGCGCATCGTCGGGCCGGCCCAGGACGCCGCAGGATGCAAAGAGGCCAGACAGCCGTTGTTCGAGCGAGCGCCTCCAGGCGGCCCATCCCTGCAGCGAACGACCGCCGTCATCACCCATCCGTAAATACTCCCCGCGTCTCAGATCATAGGCCTTGCCGGCGAGCGCTTCACGGTAGACCGCACCGGCGAGGATGCTCGAGAACACCCCCCGCTGTGCCGCCCACGGATCGCCCGATTGCAGTCGAAGGCCCGTGATCGGCAATTCATTGCCGAAGATCTCGGAGATGCGAGCGAGCGTCTCGCCGGCCGACGCGCCATCGAGCGACCTCGGGATGAGCTCGAGCTGGAGCGGCTGCTTCGGCCCACTCGAGACGGTCAGCGTATATGGTTCGCGCGGCTCGCCGAGAGTGGCGGGCAAGACACGAGGCGGTGCGACGGTGACATCCGGCGGAACATGCACGGTGACGGAGACCGGCTTCGAGTCATGCTTCAAGCGCAACTCCAGGGGAGCGTCCAAGCGTGGGGGCGAAATCCACACCCAGGTTCCCGGCGCGACCTCGATCGTCCCGATCAGGAGGCCTTGGTCGGAAGCCAAGCTCAGCCAGCTGCTGCGGGGCGGCATTCGGACGCGCTGCGCTCCCGCAGCGATGCTCTCGGGATCGACACCCCTGATCGTCACCCGGTCGGCGGCGATCTCGCCGGTCGTCAGCGCAAGGGTCTCGCCCGTCGCGGTCGCCGGGCCGTCGGCGAGCTGGAAGGCTAGGGACGCCAGGCGGAGGTCGAGAGTGACTTCGGTGCACGGCACCCGCACGAACAGCAGTAGCGACACCAGGAATGCGGTCACCGCGGCGAGCAGCGGCACGCGCCACGGAAAGGTCTTCTTGGGCGGCTGGACGCTTTGGTAGGCTCGCAGCACGCCCTCGAGACGCCCTATCTCGGCACAGGCCTCCGGATCGGTCGTTCCTGATTGCTCGTATCCCCGCGCGATCTGCTCTGTGCGTTCCGCGATCTTCTGCTGCAGGATCTCGATCGGCGGCGTCGCGCGGGATCGCCCGTCGCCTTCGCCCTCAGCCGGTAGGGTGGTAGAACCAGAAGTCTTTGGGTCGTTCGATGCCATTGAGGAGCCGTTTCGCGACTAGCTTGACCTGGTAAATCCCGGGCTCTGCAAGATCGGGCAGTGCGATCGGCACGCCGCCATCCGCCGGATAGAAGCCGAAGCCGAGCGCGGTTCGTTCGAGCACGGTGCGCTCAGGCCTGCCATCCTGATCGAGCAGGTCGATCGAAATGAAGAGTTCGGCGAGATCAACCCCCGGAACCACGAGCAGGTTGTAGCCGCTGCCTTCGGCGATCGTGTCGCCCTGATGGACGGTGAGCGGGAGATAGACCGCGATATCCTGGCCCCCGACCGGCACCATCGACCAGCCCAGGATCGCCAGGTCCTGAGGTTTCATCTGATACCGAAGCAGGAAATCGGTCGGCCACGCGAAGCTGCTGGGGGTGGCGGGCCGAACCGTGTCCATCTGGTAGAACAGGTCCGGCCGGAGCGGTCTCGCCCGCAGCCGTACCGGTCGGTCCAGACCCGAGGGCCAAGCGATCTCGAGCGGGGTCCTCGTGAACTCGTACTCCACCGTACCCTTGGTGAGCGATGCGACGCTGATCGTGGAGCCGCTGACCGGCGACTCGGCGTAGATCCCTTCGCAGCGATCGCCCCGCTCCTGATACCCATAGTTGACATCCCTGCGCAGGGGCACAGCTGGATCGCAAAGGTCACTCTGCGCTGCCGCGGCTCCGCCGAGCACGCTGGCGAGCAGACCGCCGAGCGACACGAGCTCGCTGAGCCGGAGGCCTCGTCGCGCCATATCTGTCGCGCGCCTTGGTTGTCTCTCCCTGCCTGACGGCAATCCTTTTCAGCTTAGTCAATTGTAGTCAAGATTGAATGTCGGCTATGCGGATGATCCGAGTCGGTTACCCCGCGCTCCGCTCGACCGGGCCGCATCGGCGCGCCTGCTCAGCCGGGCATCAGCATCAGGCGCGGGGCCGCGAAGATCGCGCCGTCGCTCCCACGCTGCACCAGGATAGCCGCGCCGGCCCGACCCTCGGCGGCCAGGCGGACGAGTGGCAACGCGGCCTCGAGCGTTTCGCCGTGCCAGCGCGCCAACCGGGTGACTTCGCGCACCATGTGACGGTGACGAAGCGTCTTGCCACGGTTTTTCGCCCCGCTCGATCATCACGTCATGATGATCGTCGAATGCGATCAGCCAGACGGTGGCATCGCCCTAGTCTCTGGGGCCGACCGACAGCCGATCACGAGACACCGTGAGCGCCGGTCAGCATGGCTGCGCAACAGGTCGATTGCCTCGAGCACCCGCCCGCCCGCGCTGCCGTTTCGGCCGCCAATCGCCATCTTCGGAGTATTCACTCGGTCAAGGCCGAGCCACTCCGCATAGCTCTCCTGCCGCTGCGTGCTCCCCGGGCAAGAGCGCAAATCGGGTCAGCCCAGCCGGGCCCAGTAGGTCACGTTGAACGCTGCGCTACAGGACGTTCCCGCGCGCGCCGCCAGTTCTGCGAGCAGACGATCCGCCGGCGGACACGAATTGACCCTTGTGCTGTAAACAGCTCCACGGCCTCCGGCGGAGTCCGCCGCGCGAACGCCAAAAAGCGCGGCGGCAAGGAACGTTGCCGCCGCCATCCGTGGAGTAACGTGATCCTGATCGAGCTTTCACCATAGGATGGATTGCTGCACGTGCACAAATCACAACGTTGCGAGCGAACGTGATCTGTTGCTGGGCAACTTACTGTCACCACGGCATTTTACGTATCCGCGGACGGTGAATAACGGCCGGCGGCCTCAGCTTCTTCCTCCACGCCCTTGTGGAGACACGCAAACCTGACTCTTCCCGCGCCGAAAGCGCAGGACCGCATGACCTTGATTTGACGCGCAGATGCAGCCATGGCCGCCCCATCGGCGCTCGCATGGTGTACGGCCGCCTCGAGCACGCACGCCCTCGCAGGGACCACCTGTCCCGCAACCTGCTCGTGAGCGAGCGATCCGGTCCAACTCGGCGCCGCGGTGCCGCGTGATGGATCATGGCATGGTTGAGGAGCCGCCGCGCCTGGGGCGCGCTCTTGCATTGCCTGGCGCGCTCGCAGCCTGCGATGCAGGTCAGGACGATGACGTCAGTGAAGTGATCCACCAAGCGGCCCGGCGAGGATGCCGACTGATCGATATCGACTGGGCGATCGCAGAAGACCCGAAGCAACGCAGCACCGGCCTGCGCATTCGCAGGCGCAGCAGCGATCTCGGCCATCTGCAGCTGGAGCGCCGTTCAGCATGCGAGGGCCGGGCGCAGGCGCGCGATCGCCTCGGCATAGTCGGGCTGGCCGAAAATCGCCGACCCGGCGACCAGGACGTCCGCGCCGGCGGCGACCACTTTCGCCGCGGTCCCGGCGTTGATCCCGCCGTCGACCGAGAGGCGGATGGCGCGTCCGGCGAGCAGCGCGCGCGTGCGCCGGATCTTGTCCAGGCTGGCTTCGATGAACTGCTGCCCGCCGAAACCTGGATTCACGCTCATCACCAGGACCAGGTCGAGCTCATCCAGCACCGGCTCAAGGGCGACTACCGGCGTGCCCGGATTGAGGGCCACGCCCGCCCGCTTGCCGAGCGCCCGGATCGTCTGGAGGCCGCGGTGCAGGTGCGGCCCCGCCTCGGGATGGATCGTGATCCAATCGGCGCCGGCGCGCGCGAACGCCTCCAGGTACGGCTCGTAGGGCGCGATCATGAGATGCACGTCGAACGGCTTGGCCGACAGCGGCCGCAGCACGCGCACCACTTGCGGGCCGAAGCTCAGATTGGGCACGAAGTGGCCGTCCATCACGTCCAGATGGATCCAGTCGGCGCCGGCGGCGTCGACCGCGCGCAACTCCTCGCCGAGGCGGGCGAAGTCGGCGGCCAGCATCGACGTGGCGATCAGCGCGCGTTCGGTCATGGCTGGTCTCTTCCCGTGCCGACCCAAGATAGCCCGATCGAGGAATGTCGCACAAACCGCGCCGCGGGGGTGCGCCTCTCCAGATCGAAGCTTCGGCAAAGACGCCGACCTGCGAAGCTGATGGAGGACGAAGCGCGGGTTGGTGATGCCGTCCGAGCACAATTGCGCCTCGTCGCGGGCACCTGCCCACGTGAAAGGATTCCTCGAGTATGCTACACTACTTCGGGTGCAAGTCAGCGGCTGTTCGCCACCAAGCGCGGCAGCCGCGTTTTCGTGATGCCTCGCCAACGCTGGCTCGCAAAACCAAACGAACCCAAGCAACCGCCCTGGTTCGAAGGTTTACGTCTTCGAGCCAACCGTTTGACACGGCTGAACGGCTCAGGCGCCGAGATAGTAACGCTTGATCATCGGGTTGTCGGCGAGCTCGGCGGTATTGCCTTCGAACGCGATGCGGCCGTGGACCATGACGTAGGCGCGATCAGCGATCCTGATCGCCTGGTTGAAGTTCTGCTCGGCCATCAGGATGGTCAGGCGCCTGCGCTCCTTCAGCTCTTGGATCTTGGCGATCACCCGGCTGACCAGGATCGGGGCAAGCCCGACCGAGGGCTCGTCGATCACGAGCAAAGCCGGCGCGGACATCAGGGCGCGACCGAGCGCGACCATCTGCTGCTCGCCGCCGCTCATGCTGCCGGCGAGCTGGCGGCGGCGCTCGCGCAGGACCGGAAAGACGCCGTAGACAAATTCGAGGTTGGCCGCGAGCTGCGCCCGCGCCGCCCGCCGGAAGGCGCCGAGCACTAGGTTCTCCTCGACCGAGAGCGCCGGGAACAGGCGGCGCCCCTCGGGCACCAGCGCGACCGCGCGGTCGACGATCGCCTCCGGGCTCATGCCGACCAGGTCGGCGGTGCCGCCGGATCCCGTCAGCGCAATGCGCCCCCGGCTCGGGGTCACGATGCCGGCGATGCACTTCAGGAGCGTGCTCTTGCCGTTGCCATTCGCGCCGAGCAGCACCACGGTCTCGCCGTCCGCGACCCGCAGCGAGACGTCGTGCAGCACGCGGACCGCGCCGTAGCCGGCATCGACGCCTGCAATGCTCAGGCTATGCGCCAAGATAGGCGCGCTCCACCGCGGGGTCGTTGATCACCTGATCCGGGCTGCCTTCCGCGATCTTCTGGCCGGCATCCAGCACCACCACGCGCTCGGAGAAGCGCATCACCGCGCGCATGATGTGCTCGATCATGATCACCGCGACCCCGCGCTCATTCAGGCGGAACAGGATCGCGAGAATGTCGTCGACCTCGGCGCTGGACAGGCCGGCCATCGCCTCGTCGGCGACCAGCAGCGCCGGGTCGGCGGCGAGCGCGCGGGCGAGCTCGAGCTTCCTGAGATCGACCTGGGTGAGGTCGGCCGAGGCGTCGTGCGCGCGCGCCTGCAGCCCGACCAGCTCGAGCAGCGCGATCGCCTCGTCCGCCAGGGGTGTGCCCCGGCCCCGCTCGGGCCGCGCGTACTCGAGCGGGACGCACAGGTTCTGGACCACCGACATGCTGCGGAACGGGCGTGGGATCTGGAAGCTGCGGGTGAGGCCGAGGCGCACGCGCCGGTGCGCCGGCAGGCGCGTCACGTCCTGGTTCTTGAACAGCACGCGGCCGCCGTCGCACGGCAGCGCGCCCGAGATGCAGTTGATCAAGGTGGTCTTGCCCGAGCCGTTCGGGCCGATCAGGCCGAGGCGCTCGCCCTGATCGAGATGAAGGCTCACGGCATCGAGCGCGACGAACCCGCCGAATCTCTTGCTCAGGCCCGAGACCTCGAGGATGCGCTCAGCCATGGCCGGGGCGTCTGCGCCCGTAGCCCCGGAGCAGGCCGACGATGCCCTGGGGCGCCACGATGATGAACAGCACGAGCAGCACGCCGACGATCAGCACGTTCATCTCCGAGGAGATGGTCACCGTCGCGATCTCCTGGATCGAGCCGAGCAGCAGGGCGCCGACCACGGGCCCGTACCAGGTCGCGGTGCCGCCGATCATCGGCATGGCGATCGCGTTGACCGCGATCACCAGGTTGAAGGCAGAGAGCGGGTCGACGTAGGTGACGAAGAACGGATAGGGCACGCCCGCGGTCGCCATGAGCGCGCCCATGACGGTGGTCGAGACCAGCTTCAGGCGCAAGGTCGGCACGCCGGCGCATTCGGCCGCGAGCTCGTCGTCGCGGATCGCGGCGAGTCCCTGGCCGATGCGCGAGACCTGCAAATGACGCGCGAGCGCGATCGCGAGCAGCGCGAGGAACAGCATGAGCGCGAACAGGAATTCGATGTAGTCGTCGAAAAAGGGCACGCTGTCCGGCGTCAGGATGTAGGCGCCGGTGGCGCCGCCGACGTATTCCCAGTTGTTGACGAAGGTCTCGAACACGATCGCCATGGCGAGCGTGGCGATCGCGAAGTAGACGCCGCGCAGGCGCAGCGTCAGGTAGCCGGTGCCGAGCCCGATCAGGCCGCCGAGCAGCGCCGCGCCGAGCAACGGCACGATCATCGGCGGCTCGAGCGCCTTGTTCAGAGCCACCGAGGTGTAGGCGCCGATCGCGAAGAAGGCGGCGCTGCCGAAGTTCACGTAGCCGGTGAAGCCGCCGAGGATGTTCCAGGCGACGGCCATGATCATCGCCTGGAGAATCGCGTAGCCGAAGAAAAAGAAGAACTCGTTGGTCACCAACTTGGTGCTGATAACGCCAACCAGAAGGATCGCGAACAGCGCTGCCCAGAAGACGACCGCCTTCATCTAGTAGCGCCCGAACAGCCCTTGCGGCCGGAGCGCCAGCGTGATCAGCAGAACGCCGAAGGCCACGGCCGGCGCCCAGGACGGGCCGTAGAAGGTCGCAACCAGGCTCTCCGCCACGCCGAGGATCAGGGCGGCGACCAGCGTGCCGCCGATGCTGCCCATGCCGCCCAGGACCACGATCGCGAACACCCGGCCGATGTACAGGCGGTTCATCGACGGCTCGACCGGGCCGATCACGATCAGGAGCGCGCCGGCGAGCGCGGCGGTCGCGATCGACAGGCCGAACGCGAGCTGCTTGATCCTGACCGGATCGGCGCCCATCAGGCGCAGCGCGAGGCGATCCTGCGCGACCGCGAGAATCGCCCGCCCGGTAAAGGTCTTCGACAGATAGAGATGGACGGCCGCGGTCATGGTCAACGCCGCCACGAACGGCACGAACATGCGCATCGGCACATAGAGCGGCCCCAAGCGCCAGGTCGCGCCGATGTACGGGGCGGCGACCAGGCGGTAGTCCACGCCGTAGGCCATGAGCAGCAGCACTTCGATGATGAACATCAGGCCGAAGAAGAAGGCGAGCCCGCTCAGCGCCTCCTGCCCGGTCCGCTCGAAGCAGGCGAAGTAGATGCGGTAAACGACGGCGCCGACGACGAAGAAGATCGGGGCGAAGATCAGGCCGCTCAGCACGGGGTCGAGGCCGAGCGTGCTGTTGACCCGGTAGGTCACGTACGAGCCGACCACGACGAACGCGGGATGCGCGATGTTGACGATGTCGAGCTGGCCGAACGCGATCGCGAGGCCGAGCGCGACCGCCGCATAGAAGCCGCCGAGCAGCAGGCCCGAGACCACGGCGTTGAGCAGCAGCTCCATTGCGCAGCGTCAGGCCGCCGATTCCGCCCCGGTTGCGGATCCGACCCCTACTTCTTCGCCTCGGTGTAGGGGAACTTCAGCTCGCCCGAAGCCCACTCCTGCGGCAGCAGCACGATCCGCTTGCCGGGATGCTTGAACTGCTCGAGGTCGCCGTTCTCGATGTTCTGGAACTGGACCATCAGCACGCGCGAGGTCGCCCACTCGCCGTTCGGGCCGAACTGGACCGGGCCGACCACGGTGTCGAACTTGGTCTTGTGGATGTAGTCGGCGAGCGCGTCCTGATCGAGGCTGCCGACCGCGTTGATCGCATCGCCCAGGATCTGCAGGTAGGCGTAGGCGAACGGCGTCAGGTAATGGCCGAGCGGATCGACGCCCTGGTCCTTGGCACGCGCTTGATACCTGGCGAGGACGTTTTGGATGCCGGGGAAGTTGAGCGTCGGCTCCGGCACCCAGAAATCGTAATTGACGATGCCGTTCAGCATCGGCCCGAGGCTGGTCTGCAAGCTTGAGTACTGCAGGCCGACCATGCCGCCGCCGAACAGCTTGGTGTTCAGATCCAGTTCGTTGGCCGCCCGCACCATGCCGGCGGAATCGGGCGGGTACGACGCGACGAACACCGCGGCGGGGTTGGTCGCCTGGATCGCCCTGATGATCGGCGTGAAATCCGTCGTGCTCGGCGGGTACGACTCGTCGTACACGATCTGCAACCCGGCCTCCTGCGCGTTAACCCGGATGCCGCCAAGCGCGTTCTTGGGGTACTCGGCATCGGCGCCGACTATGGCGAGCGTCTGGAGCTCCTTCTGCTTCATCAGTTGGATGAAGCCGCGCGACCAGTCGAGCTTGGGGTTTGGGCCGGCAGGCATGATCTGGAAGTAACGGTCGTAGTTGTACTGCTCGTTTGCGGCCAGTCCGAACAGGGTCATGAACACCAGCTTCTTGCGCATCACGACCGGCATCGCCGGCGCGATCGAGTTGGTGCCGTAGCCGGAGACGACCAGGTCGACTTGGTCGACGTTCAACAGCTTGGTGTAGATCTTCGGCACGTTCGCGGGCGTGGTCTGGTCGTCGTAGTAGACGAATTCGACCGGCCGGCCGAGCAGGCCGCCCTTGGCGTTGATGTCCTCGCGCCAGATCTCCATGCCAATCAGCGCAGGCTTGCCGGCGCCGGCGAGACCGCCGGTCAGCGCCATGCTGAAGCCGATCCTGATCGGCTCCTGGGCTCGCGCAAATTTCAGCCGGAACGGCGCGCCCGCGGTCATCACGGCGCCGGCGGCCGTCGCCAAGAGCACCTGGCGGCGGGTCGCCTTGCGCACCGTGCCGATTGACTTGCGCGCGGTCCTGATCATTTGCCTGCCTCCCGATTTCCCTGTGCCGTCGGTCGACCGCCGCTGGCCTTTGCTCCGGCAGCCTGCGCGCTGACGACCACCCTCCTCCATAAAGAATACAGGAGCTTCAGCTGCGCAAGGAGGGAAAGCCGCTCACGGTCGAGCTGACCGGCGTCTCCTCGGTCGGGATGGCCCAAGCAGATACCGTCGGGTCAGGAACCCTGACGCCTAGGCAACGATCAGGAATGCTCGTGGCGGTGATGCAGATCGGGGTAGTGCGGATGCTTGTGCCGCAGCGGCTCGTGCCGGTGCCAATGGGTATGCGGCTCCTCTGACGGGTCGGCAGGCCCGTGAACATGCCGATGATGCTCGTCATGTGTATGCCGGTGCTCGTGCTCCATAGCCGCGTGGCGGTGCTCGTGCTCATGCCGTTCGGCCAGATGCAGCCAGAGGCCCACGGCCATCAGGCCACCGGCGATCAGGAGGCGCAGCGTTAACGGTTCGCCGAGCATCAGGACGGCGAGCACCGCCCCGACGAAGGGCGCGAGCGAGAAGTAAGCGCCGGTACGCGCGCTGCCGAGATGGCGGAGGGCCAGCACGAAGAGCGCGAGGCTTACGCCGTAGCCGAGGAAGCCGACGACACCGGCGGCCAGCACGGTCCCGGCGGGCGGCATTGCCGCGCCCCGAAGCAGCGCCAGACTGAGGTTGACCGTCCCCGCCGCCAGACCCTTGAGCATGGCGGTCTGCATCGGGTCCGCCGAAGAAAGCTTGCGGGTGAGATTGTTGTCGATTCCCCAAGCCAGGCAGGCGCCGGCGATCATCAGCGCGCCGAGACCGACGGCCACGCTTCTCCCCTGCCACGAGAGGAGGGCCGCCCCGGCCAGAATGGCAAACGCGCCGAGAAGCAACTGCCGGTCGACATTCTCGCGGAACACCACCCAGGCAATGCCCATGGTAGCAAGCCCCTCAAGATTGAGGAGCAGCGCCCCGCTTGCAGCGTTGGTACGCGCCAGCCCGAACATCAGGAGGAGCGGCCCGGCAACGCCGCCTGCGAGGATGACGGCAGCCAACCATGGCAGATCTGCACGGCGGACCGGCGCTTCGGTCACCGGCAATCGCAGCACGGCCCGTGCCGCGTGCAGGGCGGCCAGGCCAAGCCCGGCCCCAAGATAGAGCAGCCCTGCCAGCAGCCAGGGATCGATCTTGTCGAGCAGAAGCTTGGCAAGCGGCGTGCTCGCCCCGAACAGGACGGCGGATAGAAGGGCGAACGGAACGCCCGGCCAGAGATGTGCGTGCGAGAAGGGCATTCAGGGCAGCAACTTACTGAGCGGGAGGCTTCGTTTCCAGCCACGGCATCGCTGGGCCGAACAAAAGGGTTCGATTCTCGCCGGCTGATGCTTGCGAATGGCCGGGGTCTCGCTATGAGAGTCAGTCATGCTGGTGGGTAAGGCTGACCAGAAATGAGGGCAACAGGTAGCAATACGCGCGCCCGCGTGATCGTGGCGGGCGGCTCGATCGCCGGGCTGTTCGCCGGCGCGCTGCTGCACCGCCTGGGCTTCGCCGTCGACGTGTTCGAGCGCTCCGGCGAGGCGCTCGCGAGCCGCGGCGCGGGCATCATGCCCCACCCCGAGCTGTTCGATGCGCTGGCGCAGGCGGGCGCGGCCGGCGATGAGACGATCTGCGTTCCGATCGTGGGCCGCATCACATTGGACCGGGACGGGAGCATCCTCGGCACGCACCCGATGCCGCAGCTCACGATGTCCTGGGACCAGCTGTACCGGCTGGTCCGCGCGGCTTTGCCCGAAGCCTGCCACCACGCGGGCAGAGCGGTCGCGGGATTCGACCAGGATGAAGAAGGCGTGACCGTGCGCTTCGCCGACGGGGCGAGCGAGCGCGCCGACTGGCTGATCGGCGCCGACGGCATTCGCTCGACCGTGCGCCGCTTGCTGCTTCCGGAGCTCGAGCCCGCCTATGCCGGCTACGTCGCCTGGCGCGGGCTGATCGAGGAGCGCCGCATGTCGGCCCAGGCGCGCGCCATCCTGTGCGATCGCCTGGCGTTCTGCATCCCGCAGGGCGAGCAGATGATCGGCTATCCGGTGCCCGGCGCAGACGAGGCGATCGAGCCCGGCCGCCGGCGCTACAACGTCGTGTGGTACCGCCCTGCCGAGGAGGCGACTGGCCTGCCGCGGCTGCTCACCGGCCGGGACGGTCGCAGCTACGATGTCTCCATCCCGCCGGGGCAGGCGGGCCCCGCGGCGATAACCGAGCTGTACGACGACGCCGACGCGCTGCTGGCGCCCTGTTGCGCGGAGGTGGTTCGCCTCTCGCATGAGCCGTTCATCCAGGCGATCTACGACTTCGAGAGCCCCCGTGTGGTGTTCGGGCGGGTCATCCTGATCGGCGATGCGGCGTTCCTCGCCCGGCCCCACGCCGGCATGGGCGCGACCAAGGCGGCGCGCGATGCGCTGAGCCTGGCGCGGGCATTGGCCAACGGCGACCCCGCGGCGGCCCTGGCGGATTGGGAGCGCGGCCGGTTGCGCTACGGGCAGGCGGTGGTCGAGCGCGCGCGCTGGCTGGCCAGCCACCTGAACGCGCCGAGGCCCACGCCCGCGGCATGGTCCGCGCGGGTCAAGGAGCTGGCGGGCATGCTGATGGCCGAGACCACGATCTGGGGCTGGTTGCGCGAGTAGCTCGCTCGAGCGCGGACGCCAGCTCTTTGAGCCGCACCAGAGCCGGGCGCTGCGGCAAATCTCAACCATGCCGATGAGCTGATCCGTTAACCTCGTCCGGGACACCAGGTCTCGATCACCAGGTCCGTCGGCCTTGGAGAGGGATGCGCCCGCGAGATTGGCGCGAAGGAGAAAGGGATGTTCGAACGCTCAGCGATGCTTGGCTGGATCGGCACGGGCCGCATGGGTTATCCGATGGCCGAGCGGCTGCTCCAAGCCGGCCATCCGCTCCGGGTCTGGAACCGCACGCGGGCGAAAGCGGAGCCTCTGACCGCTCTGGGCGCGACGCTCGGCGAGCGTGCGGCGGACCTCGCCACGGTCGACGTCCTGTTCACCATGGTCTCGACCGGCAGAGACCTCGAGCAGGTGCTGTTCGGCGAAGCCGGCGTTGCGGCCGGCGAGAACGCGGTGCCGCGCATCGTGGTCGACTGCTCGACCATCGGCGTCGATCAGGGCGAAGCGATCCGCGGGCGCCTCGCGCAAATGGGCGCGGCGATGATCGCGGCGCCGGTCTCGGGCAACGCCCTGTGCGTGCGCGCCGGCAAGCTCAGCGCGGTCTGCTCGGGCCCGGAGGCGGCATTCGCCGAGGCGCGGCCGCTGATCGAGACCTTTGCCCGGCGCGGCGCCGCCTACGTCGGCGAGGGCGAGCTCGCCCGCTTCTGCAAGATCGCCCACAACGTGCTGCTCGGCGTCACCTTCCAGAGCCTCGCCGAGATCACGGTCCTCGCGCAGAAGGCCGGCGTGCCGCGCCACGCGTTCCTGCAGTTCATCAACGACAGCGTCATGGGCTCGATCTTCACCCGCTACAAGTCGCACGCCCTGGTCAATCTCGACTGGACCACGACCTTCACCCCGGAGCTGCTGCGCAAGGACCTCGACCTGGGGCTGCAGGCGGCGCGCGCGCTCGAGGTGGCGATGCCGGTCGCGGCGGCGACGCGGGAGGCGCTCCAGGCGCACTTCGGCGCGGCGCAGCGCAAGCCCGATGCCGCGGCCTACCTGCGCCAGGACATCGCCGCGCTGCTCGAGACCGTCGCGCTCACGGCCGGCCTCACGCTCGCGTCCGAGAACGTGCCGGTGCCGACCGGCCTCGAGGCCGAGGAGACCTGAGTATTTGCGCGCTGCCTCCGTCGCGCTCCGCAGCCCCCCGCGCTGTGCCCATCCAGATACGACGCCGCTCGCACACGCGCTGCGATCTACATCATTGTCGAGTGGCTGCAGCCGCCCTTGGGAAGAGGGTCAGTTGCCCGCACCTGACGCCGGGCTGTGACGAGCTGACGGTAACGATTGGCCGGATGGGCAGCTCTTAAGGCGAGTGGGCGTGCCGAACTCAGCCGGTGGCGGCGCCCGCGAACGGTTCGACCTTGGCATCGCCGATGTCGAAGAACGCGATGATCCGGCAGGGGCAGGATTCGAGCCCTTCGTATTTCCAGGGGAACGCGCCGACCAGGCAGCGCCGGTTCAGCACCTGCTCGATGTCGCCGCCGACGTTCTCGGCGTGCTGCAGCCCCTCCTGGAAAGCAAGGTTGTGGAACGGAAACAGGTCGTTGACCACGCGCCGGCCGGACAGCTTGTGGGCGTACTCGTAGCGCGGGAAGAAGTCCTCGCACTTCATGCCGACCCGCTCCTCGAACTGGCGCACGATGTCCGGGCGCATCAGGCGGATCGTGGTGTTCATAGGATGGTCGGCCGAGCCGCAGTCGATGCCGAACCACTTGATCTTCATGTCCAGCATCCAGCGCAGCAACTCCATGCCGCCGCCCGGATGCATGCAGAAGTAGCGCACGAGATCCTGCTGCGGCTGGCCCTCGTAGTGGCGATGCCAGCCGGTGTGGATGATCAGGATGTCGCCCTCTTCGATCGCGACCTTGCCCTGCAGCATGTCGGGCGTGATCACCGCGAAGTCGTCCATGTGCTCCGCGACATCGACGATCGCGCCCTTGCCCACCAGGTACTCGAGCGGGTAGGACGCCATGTCGCCGCGGCCGTCGGTCGCGTGCAGCGCGCCGTCGAAATGCGTCCCGACGTGGAGCGCGGTGTCGATCCGCTGCGCCACGATGCGCTGGGTCTGCAGGTTCTGCGCGTAATACATCTTGTTGCCGGCGTAGCCGACCCAGCCGGGCGTGTGGACGTTCATGGTGTGCGAGAGGTCGACCATCTGCATGCTTCGGGGTTCCCGGATTGAGGCGAGGTTCGACGGCGGCTACTTCGCGGCGACGACCGCGGGCGCGGCCTGGGCCTGCCACTCGGCGAGCAGGTCGGCCGAGTCCATGACCAGGCCGAGATGGAGCGACACCATTTTGAGCGCCGCGTCCTCCATCTCCGCGTTGGTGCCGCGCACGAGATCGCGCAGCACGACCACGCGATAGTCGCGATTGCTGGCATCGAAGGCCGCGTTCAGCACGCAGCAGTCGGTGAAGCCGCCGTTCAGCACGACCGTGCGGACGCGCAGGTTGCGCAAGAGAAAGTCGAGATCGGTCGGATGGAACACCGACAGGCGCTTCTTGGTCTCGACGATCAGATCATCCGGCTCGACGCGCGTCTCGAAGCGCGTCCAGCGGCTGCCCTCGATCGCATGCTCGTCGGCGTTCGGGATCGCGCCGACGTACAGCGGGAAGACCAGGCGCCAAGCGGCCTTGCCGCCGCGCACGTCGTCGACGCCGCCCTTGCGCAGCACGGTGCGCACGTGGACGACCGGCACGCCGAAGCGCCGCGCCTCGTCGTGGAACGCGTCAATCGGTCCGACGATCTCGCGCGCCCGCGGCGCCGGGCACGGGCAGTCAGGCGTGTCCGCGAGATGCCCCTGGTGCATGTCGATCGAGACGATCGCGCTCAGCGCCCGATCGGCGAACTCCTCGAACCCGCCCGGCAGCTCGCGCCGCTCGCCATAGACGTAGGCCTGCATCCTTCCTCCCCCGCGCCTCACCGCCGCTCGCGGTCGTAGGCGACGCCGAGCGCCGCGGGCACGCCGAGCCGCCGCCGCACCACCGAGCGGCTGACCAGGGCCAGCACCACGAGCGTGGCGACGTAGGGTAGCATGTTGAGAAAGTGCGGGTCGACGATCGGATGGCCGCCGACCTGGGCGCGAAAGCGCAGCGCGTCGACCGCGCCGAACAGGATCGCGCCCGCGAGCACCCACCACGGCCGCCAGGCGGCGAAGATCACGAGCGCGATCGCGATCCAGCCGCGCCCTGCGGTCATGTTCTCGATCCACGATGGCGTATACGCGAGCGACAGATACGCACCGCCGAGCCCGGCGAGCGCCGCGCCGGTGACGACGTAGGCGTAGCGCAGCGCGGCGACGGGCATGCCGAGGGTGTCGAGCACATCCGGGCTGTCGCCGAGCGCCCGCAGCACGAGCCCCGCTCGGGTGCGCTTCAGATAGAACGCGACCGCGGCGGTCAGCACGAGCGCGGCGTAGACCAGGATGTCCTGGGAGAACAGGACGGGGCCAAGGAACGGCAGATCGCGGAGCGCGCCAAGATCGGGCGTTGGCACCGTCGCGCGCGGCGCCGTGCCCACGTACGGCTTGCCGATGAACGCCGACAGGCCGCCGCCAAGGATGGTGAAGGCGAGGCCGGTGACCACCTGATCGAGCCGCAGTGTGACCACGAGGAAAGCGAAGGCGAGGCCGAACAGCGCACCGGCGACCAGGGCGGCGGCGATGCCGACCCAGACCGAGCCGAACGCCTGGGTCGCGGCAAAGCCGTTGACCGCGCCGATCAGCATGGTCCCCTCGAGGCCGAGGTTGAGCACGCCCGAGCGCTCCGCCAGGAGCTCGCCCTGCGCCGCGAACAGCAGCGGCGTGGCGGCGACCAGCGCGGCCGCGAGCAGCAGTTCCAGGCTCACGCGCGCGCTCCTGCCGCGCCGACCCAGCGGATGCGGTAACGACCGAGCCCGACCATGACCAGGACGCCGAGCAGGAGCATCGCCTGCAGGATGGTGCCGATCGCGGGCGGGATGCCCGAGACCTGTAAGGAGAAGCCGCCGTTCAGCAGGCCGGCGTACAGCAGCGCGACGATGCCGATCGCGAGCGGGCGGCCGCCGCCCAGCCAGGCGACCAGGATCGCCATGAAGCCGTAGCCGGGCGACAGGCCCGCCTGCAGCCGACCGGTCGATGCCGAGACTTCGATCGCGCCGGCCAGACCGGCGAGCGCTCCGGCCGCGACCAGGCCGGTGACGATGGTGGCGACCGGCGCGATGCCGGCGTAGAGCGCGGCGCGCGGCGCATTGCCCGAGACGCGCAGGTCGTAGCCCCAGCGCAGGCCGCGATCGACCGCCGCCAGGATCGCGCCGGCCGCTATCAGGAAGACCACGCCCAGGTGCACGCCGTCGGCGAGCCGGCCGAGCCGGGCGGCGTCGGGCAGCCGCTCGGAGTAGGGGAAGGAGAAGGTCAGGGGATCGGCCCAGGGGCCGGTGACCAGATAATTGACCCACAGGATGGCGACATAGTTCAGCATGAGCGTCGAGAGGATCTCGTTCATGCCGAGATAGGCGCGCGGCAGCGCCGCCAACACCGCCCATGCGCCGCCCGCGAGCAGGCCGCTGGCGAGGACCAGAGGCAGCGCGACGCCGGCGGGCGTGGCCGCCGGCAGGGCCAGACCGATCCCGGTCGCCGCGAAGGCGCCGAAGTACAGCTGGCCCTCGGCGCCGATGTTCCACAGCCCCGCCCGGTGCGCGAGTGTGATGCCCAGGGCGCACAGGCCGATCGGGACGGCCTTGTTGATGGTGGCGGCCAGCGCGCGGGTCGAGCCGAACGCGCCGCGCAGCAGCGCGCCATACGCGGTCAGCGGGTCGTGCCCGGCGAGCGCCAGCACGACCACCCCGGCGAGGAGCGCGAGTACGACGCCTCCCGCAAGCCGCGCCAGCCATTCGGCGGCGCCGGGCGCACTCAGGCGCGGTTCGAGGCGAAGCATCGTCTCAGGCGCCGCCCGTGGTCACCAGGCGCCCGAGCTCGGCCATGTCCAGGCGGGTCGGGTCGCGCTCGGCGACGATCCTGCCGCGGTGCATCACCAGGATGCGGTTGGCGATCTCCAGCGACTCGTCGAGCTCCTCGCTCGAGATCAGCACCGCCGCCCCGGCGCGCGCGCGGGCGACCAGCGCGTCGCGAATTTGCGCCGCTGCGGCGACATCCAGCCCGCGGGCGGGATAGCTGGCGACGATCAGCATTGGCTCGCCGCGCAGCTCGCGGCCGAGCACGACCCGTTGCAGATTGCCGCCGGACAGGCGACGCACCGGCGCTGCGGCATCGGCCATCACCGCGAATCGGGCGACGACCTCGCGGGCACGCTCGCGCAGCAGACCCCGGCGTAGCCACCAGCCGAACGGCGGCCGCCGCTGATGGCCGAGGATCGCGTTGTCGGCGAGCGACAGGTCGGGCGCGAGCGCGACCCCGAGGTGCTGCGCCGGAACGTAGGCAAAGTTGCGTCCGCCCCGGTGGCCAGGCGCGTGAATGTGGCCCCGCGTGTGGCGTCGCAGGCCGCCGATCGCGTCCATCAGCTCGGTCTGCCCGTTGCCGGTCACGCCGACGATCGCGACCAGCTCGCCGGCCCGCACGGTGAGGCTCGCGCTCCGCACCGCCGGCAGGTCGAGGTCGTTGGCGACGGCGAGGTCCTCGACCCGCAGCACGACCTTGCCAAACGATTTTGGCGGGCGCGCGCCATGGCGGATCTCGCGGTCGCCGACGATCAGTCGGGCGAGCCACGCCGGATCGAGGCCGCCGGCGGGGCCAGCGTGCACTACGCGGCCGCCACGCATGACAATCAGCCGATCGACGACCTCGAGCACCTCGAGCAGCTTGTGGCTGATCAGCACGACCGCGCGGCCCGAAGCGGCGATGCGCCGGACGATTGCAAACAGGCGCGCGGTCTCGAGCGGCGACAAAACCGAGGTCGGCTCGTCGAGGATCAGGACGCGCGCGCCGACCGCAAGCGTGCGCAGCAGCTCCAGCTGCTGGCGCTCGGCCAAGCCCATCTGCCAGACCCGCGCCGCGAGGTCGATCTCGAAGCCGACCTCGGCCATCAGCGCGCGGATCCGGTCGTCGATGCCGCTCGGCTGGAGCAGACGGCCGCGATGCAGCCCGAGCGAGATGTTCTCGAAGGCGGTCAGCGTCTCGACCAGCCTGAACTGCTGGTGAACCATGCCGATGCCGGCGGCGACGGCGGCGCGCGGCGAGCCCAGCGACAGCGGCTCCCCTTCGATCAGGACGCGGCCGCGCTCGGGCAGGTAAAGTCCGGCCAGCACGTTCATCGCCGTGGTCTTGCCGGCGCCGTTTTCTCCGAGCAGGCCGAGCACCTGACCCGCGGGAATGTCGAAGCTGACGTCGTCGTTGGCGAGCAGCGCCCCGAAGCGCTTGGTTACGCCCTCCAGGCGGACCAGGGACGGTTCGCCACCCGCCTCCCCGAGCGTGCTGCCGAGCGCCCGCCGCGTTCCCCGCCCTTCGTCGACGAGCTCAGGGAATCTTGCCAACGACGCCTTCGACCAGCCAGTTCATGCCGTTGATGTCGGCGATGCTCAGGGTGTTGCCGGCGGCGACCACCTCGTTGCCCTGATTGTCCTTGAGCGGCCCCTGCCAGTAGTCGAACGCGCCATCGATCAAAGCCTGCTTCTTCTGCTCCACCATCTGGCGCACCTTATCGGGCACCGCCGGGTTGATCGGGGCAAGCGACACGGTGCCGTCCTTCAGGCCGCCGTAGAACTCGCCAGGCTGGAACGTGCCGTTCTGCACCATCTCCACCGCTTGCAGATAAAACGGACACCAGTCCCATACTGTGCCGGTCAGGTACTTCTCGGGCGCGAACTGCGTCATGTCGGACTCAGACCCGATCGCCCAGGCGCCCTTCTCGGCCGCGCCTTGCACCGAGGACGGGGTATCCTGATGCTGGGCGATCACGTCGGCGCCAGCCTCGACCAGGGCGACCGCCGCCTGCTTCTCGGCCGGCGGATCGAACCATGAGAGCGTCCAGATCACGCGCACCTCGGCCTTGGGATTGACCTCGCGCACGCCGAGCGTGAATGCGTTCAGGCCCGCGATCACCGTCGGGATCGGCTGCGCCGCGACGAAGCCGATCACGTTCGATTTGGTCATGGACCCGGCGACCAGCCCGGTCAGATAGCGGCCGTCCCAGAGCTCGCCGTAGTAGTTCAAAATGTTGTCTGCCGGCGCCACCGTCGGCGTGATGCCGAAGAACCGCTGGTCCGGGTTCTCCTTGGCGACCTCCTGGGTAAACGGCTGGTAGCCGAAGGCGGTGGCGAAGATCAGATCGTAGCCTTGGGCGAGGAAATCGCGCTCGACATTGCCGACGTCCGGCGTCTCCGGCACGGACTCCACGTACGCCGTCTTGACCCCCTTCTTCTGCTCGAGGCATTGCCGGCCCTGATCGTGGCGATAGGTCCACCCGGCGTCCCCGACCGGCCCGACGTAGATGAACGCGGCGCTCAGGTCTTCCTGGGCATCGCTCGCGGCGGGCATCGCGGCCAGCGCCAGAGCGCAGCAGGAGCCGGCGGCGAGCAGCCGGACCCGGTTCTTGGTCATGCCATCCTCCCGTACGGCAGCTGCCTGCAATGCTACTCGATCTTTTCTACACCTGTCACCTGGTGATCAAGGTTCACAGCTAACCGTGTGATCAAATTTGATACTGTGTTCGCAGCTGTAATCTGGCGGCCAATCGTTACTCAGCCTGGTACAGTATTGAACCGTCAGACTTTCTGAACCGTAGGTTCCAATGAAAATGTCTGGCCCTATGGAATTGTCACTCTCGATTGCCGAGAAGAAATTTATGGTGGAATCTGCCGTGCACGCGTAGCCACTAATCAGACCATCCTTGTTCAGAACGCCGGAGATCTGCACGCAATCGTCCGACCCAGGAAGAGGCTCCGAAATCCCGGTGATTTCAACACACCATCCGAAATGTTGCGTTTCGCGCCATAGCGAATGCAGTGGAGGCAGATCCCTCGCCATACATGGCGCCGTCACCGTAACAAGAATTACTGCAACAGCGTACTTCATTCGATGCCCTCTCAGAGCTTTTGCCCCTCAGCCATTGCCATGTTCCGGATCGGCTTGTTCCCTCGCCTTACGCGCAAAACCACTAGCCCCGCGCGATGGCCGCCCGCCTCAGCCCTCCGGCGGCAGCGCGCCAACGGCGCGCAGCATCGCGAGATCGGCCGGACAGGGACCGCCAACGCTCACGACCGTGCTGCCTCGATCGGCCGCCACGGCGTGGCGCACGCCGACCGGTACGTGGATGACCTGGCCGTGTACGAACTCGAGCGCGCGGTCGTGATCGAAATCGGTCACCGTCCCGTCGCCCTCGAGCATGAAGATCACGTCCTCCGATGCCGCATGAACGTGCGGCACGTTGCGCTCGCCCGGCTGCATGCGGACGTAGGCCATGTTTGCGGTGTGCGCGCCGACGCCCGGCCAGACGACCAGGCGCGCGTCCTGCGAGATCATGGGCAGCATCAGATCGGGCTGGTCCCGATGAAATACGCGAATCGCCACGACCTGCCTCCGTGCCAATCAGATCAAGGTACGCGGGCCGGTCACGCCGAGAGACCGGCGTAGAGAGCGGGATCGGCGGGGCACGGGCCGCCCAGGATCTCGATGCCGCCCGAGCCGGCTTCCAGCACGTAGGCCGTGCCAGGCTCGACGTGGACCATCGATCCTTCGACCAGCGGCCGCGCAGGCGGGTGCTCGGGGTCCCGCACCGTGCCGTCGCCGCTCAGCACATAGTAGACCGCCTCCATGGGGTGGCGCTGAGGAAGCGTCCGAGCGCCGGGCGCAAGGCGGATGCGGTGCATCGAGCGCAGCGTCGCGCCGACGCCCGGCCAGATCACCGCCCGCGCGACGCCTTCGCCGTCCACGAGCGGCAGCGCCGGGCAGGCCTCGCCCGCATCCAACACCCGGACCTCCCTCGGCTCGACCATCGGCGCCGCACTCCTCCCGCCACGCTTTGCCCCCGACAGTTAAGCAACCCACGCGGGCGCGATCAATGTCGGATCGGGCAAGGAGCGCATTGAAAGGCGGTCTGCGTCAAGGCAATCTGTCCGAAGATCCGGACCACGCCATGAAGCCAGCGCCCTTCCACTATCACGCGCCGCGATCGGTCGACGAGGCCGTCGAGCTCCTGGCGGCGCACGGCGACGAGGCCAAGGTGCTCGCGGGCGGGCAGAGTCTGGTGCCGGCGATGAACTTCCGCCTGGCGCGGCCGGCCGTTCTGGTCGACATCAACCGTATTGCCGAGCTCGACTTCTGCACCGCGAGCGACGGCGCGCTGCGGATCGGCGCCCTTGTCCGGCACGTGCGCTTCGAGCGGCCGGTGACCGAAGGTCCGCTCGGCGCGCTGCTCGCCGACGTGGTGCGCTACGTCGCCCATCTGCCGATCCGCGTCCGCGGCACGTTCGCCGGCAGCCTGGCGCACGCCGACCCCGCCGCGGAATGGTGCGTGGTCGCGACGACTCTCGATGCCGAGATCCGGGCGCGCGGCCCCCAGGGCGAGCGCTCAATCCAAGCCGCGGCGTTCTTTCGTTCGATCCTGACGACCTCGCTCCGCCCCGACGAGCTGATCACCGAGGTGCGCCTGCCGGCGCTTGGGCCGGGCTGGCGGTTCGGCTTTGCCGAGTTCAGCCGGCGCGCGGGCGACTTCGCGCTCGGCATGGCGCTCGCGGTGCTGCGCCTGGATGACGGACGCATCGCCGAGGCGCGGATCGGGGTCGGCGGCGCCGGCGACCGGCCGCTCCGGATCAGCGAGGCCGAGCAGGCGTTGAGGGGGACAACGCCGGACACCGAGGCGCTGGCAGAAGCCGGCGCGATCGCCGCCGCCACGGTCGAGCCGTTCGAGGACCTGCACGCGACGGTCGCCTATCGCCGCGACCTCATCCGAGTGATGACGAAGCGGGCCCTGGAGCGGGCGCTCGCCCCGTGAGCTGGGTCGGCCGCCCGATTCCGCGCCTCGAGGACCCGGCGCTGGTCACTGGGCGCGGCCGCTTCGTCGCCGACCTCGCGGCCGGCGCCGCGGCGCTCTACTTCGTGCGCAGCCCGATCGCCTGCGGTAGGATCACCAGAATCCACCGGCCGAGGGGCGCGATCGTGCTCACGGCGAGCGATCTCGCCGGCGTCAAGCCGATCCGGCCGCTGCTGCACCGGCCCGACTACGTGGCGATCGAGCAGCCCGTCCTCGCGGCCGAGCGGGTCCGCTATGTCGGGGAGCCGATCGCCGCCGTGATCGCTGCCTCGCCCGCGGAGGCCGAGGATTTGGCGGAGCAGGTGACGGTCGAGCTCGATCCGATCGACGCCGTGGTCGACGTCGACGCGGCGCTCGCCCCGGGCGCGCCGCTCGTCCATCCACAGGCCCTCGGGAACGTCCTGGTCGAGGGGAGGATCGACACCGGCGCCGCCGCGGCGTTCGCGCGCGCCGCCGAGGTCGTCGAGATCGAGATCCGCTCGCGTCGGCAGTGCGCGCTGCCGCTGGAGACGCGTGGCGCCTATGCCGCCATCGATGCGGCGACCGGCCGGGTGACCCTGACCGCCTCCGTGCAGATGCCGCACATGCTGCGCACCGGGCTTGCCGACGTGCTCGGCATCCCCGAGGCGGATCTGCGCGTGGTCGCCCCGGACGTGGGCGGCGCGTTCGGTCAGAAGATGGCGCTCGTGCCGGAATACGTCGTGGCGGTCTGGGCGGCGCGCCATTTGCGCCGCGCGATCGCATGGATCGAGGACCGCAGCGAGAACCTCACGGCCTCGTTCCACAGCCGCGATCACCGCTACCTGGTGCGGGGGGCGTTCGATGCCGAGGCGCGCCTGCTCGCGGTCGAAGCCGATCTCAGATGCAACGTCGGCGCGTACTCGTGCTATCCGGTGACCTGCGGCGTCGAGCCGCTCATGGCCATGGCCGAGCTGCCGGGCCCGTACGACTTCCAGGCCTATGCCGTGCGCGCACGCGGTATCGCCACCAACACCTGCCCGATGGCGCCCTATCGCGGCGTCTGTCGACCGGTGATCACGCTCGCCATGGAGCGCCTGATGGATTGCGCCGCCGCCCGCTTCAAGCTCGATCCCGTCGAGGTCCGCCGCCGTAATCTCGTACGCTCCTTCCCGTACCGCACCGCGACCGGGCTGACCTACGACGAGGGCTCATATCGCGAGGCGCTGGAGCTCGCGGCGGCGCGCATCGATTATGATGGGTTCCGCGAGCGCCAGCGCGCGGCCCGCGCGGAAGGCCGCCACCTGGGCATCGGCTTTGCGGTGTTCAACGAGCGCACCGGGTATGGCACCCCGGCGTTCGCCGCGCGCGGCATGGACATCACGCCGGGCTACGAACGGGTCGAGCTGGCGATGGACCCGTCCGGCTTCGTCGAGGCCAGGATCGGCGCCTCGCCGCACGGCCAGGGCCTCGCCACCACCCTCGCGCAGCTGATCGCCGACGAGCTTGGCCTTGAGCCGGCGCGGATCCGCATCGTGCACGGCGACACCGATCGCACGCCCTATGGCTGGGGCACGTTCGCCAGTCGCTCGCTGGTGATCGCGGGCGGCGCGTGCAAGCTCGCCGCCGGGCAGCTACGGGCGAAGCTCGCCGCGCTCGCCGGCCATCTGCTGGAAGCGGAGGCATCCGACATCGTGCTCGAAGGCGGCACGGCGAGCGTGCGCGGCACGGATCTCGCCATCGAGATTTCGACTCTGGCACGCGCCGCCTACCACCAAAGCCATCGCTTCGGTCGCGCTCTCGATCCGGCGCTGTCGGTGGGCGCGAGCTACGATCCCGCCGGCACCTATTCCAACGCCTGTCACGTCGCGCTGGTCGAGGTCGACCGCGAGACCGGGCACGTGGCGCTGGAGCGCTTTCTGGTGGTCGAGGACGCCGGCCGCCTGATCAACCCGATGATCGTGAACGGCCAGATCTGCGGCGGCGTCGCCCAGGGCATCGCCAACGCGCTGTTCGAGGAGGTGGTCTACGACGCGGCGGGCAACATCCTGACCGGATCGCTCGCGGATTACCTGCCGCCCACCTGCGCCGAGATCCCGCCGATCGAGCTCGTGCACCTGGAGACGACGAGCGACGCATCGCTGACCAAGGCGAAGGGGCTTGGCGAGGGCGGCGCGATCGGTGCGCCGGCGGCGGTGCTGGGCGCGATCTCCGATGCGCTCCGCCCGTTCGGGGTCGAGGTGCTGGAGATGCCGGCGACCCCACAGCGCATCCGGGATCTGCTGCGGGCGCGCGCCGGAGAGACGCCGTGACGGCCAAGGTCGATCTCGTGCTGGCGGTCAATGGCCGGAGTTATGAGATCCGGGTCGAGCCGCGCCGGACGCTCGCGGATGCGCTGCGCGAGGACTGCGGCCTGACCGGCACCCACCTCGGCTGCGAGCACGGCGTGTGCGGCGCCTGTACCGTGCTGGTGGACGGCGGTCCGGTCCGCGCCTGCCTGATGTTCGCGGTGCAGGCCGAAGGTGCTGCGATCCGCACGGTCGAGGGCCTGGCGAACGGCGAGGAGCTGCATCCGCTGCAGCAGGCGTTCTGGGATCACCACGGCCTGCAATGCGGCTTCTGCACGCCCGGCTTTCTCATGCTCGCCGCCGGCGTGCTCGAGCGGCAGCCTACGATCGGCGACGAGGAGCTGCGCCACGTGCTGGCGTCCAACCTGTGCCGCTGCACCGGCTATCAGAACATCATCAAAGCCGTGCGCGCCGCGGCCGACCAGATGAAGCCGTGAGCCTGATCGGAAAGCGGGTCAGACGGCTCGAGGACCCGCCGCTCCTGATCGGCGCGGGACGATTTGCGGCCGACGTCTCGTTCCCGCACCAGCTCGCCATGCGCGTCGTGCGCTCGCCGGTGGCGTACGGACGGCTGCGCGCGATCGACGTCAGCGCGGCGCTGCGCGCGCCGGGCGTGGTCGCGGTGTGGACCGGCGCGGATGTCGCCGAGGTGCCGCCGATCGACTTCCGCATGACCCGGGTCGCGGGACTGGAGCCGTACCGTCAGCCGGTGCTCGCGCGCGAGTTCGTGCGCTACGTCGGCGAGCCGATGGCCTGCGTGTTCGCCGAGGACGCCTATCTCGCGGAGGACGCCGCGGAGCTGGTCGCGCTGGAGATCGAGGGGCTCACGCCGATCGTCAGTGCCGCCGCGCCGCCCGGTCAGTTCGCTCCCGGCATCTCGAGCGAGGCGGCAATCATCAGCAAGGGCTACGGGGATCTCGACCACGCGTTTCGCGAAGCCCACGCGGTGGTCGAGCTCGAGCTCGCGGTCGGCCGGCATTCCGGCGTGCCGCTCGAGACGCGCGGCGCGATCGCCCGCTACGACGCGCTCCGAGATCGCCTGGAGCTGCACGGCGCCGCCAAGGTGCCGCACTACAATCGCGACGCCATCGCTGCGATGCTGGGCCTGGCGCCTGGCGCGCTGCAGCTGTTCGAGGGGCACGTCGGCGGCGGCTTCGGCGTCCGCGGCGAGTTGTACCCGGAGGACGTGCTGGTCTGCCTCGCGGCGCGTCGGCTCGGCCGGCCGGTCAAGTGGCTCGAGGACCGCAACGAGCATCTGGTCGCGGCCAACCATTCGCGCGATCAGCTGCACAAGGTGCGCGCCGCGATCGATGCGCGCGGCTTCATCCTCGGCCTCGCCGACGAGTTCTGGGCGGACCAGGGCGCCTACGTCAGGACCCATGCCGCCACGGTCGCCGACCTGACCGCGGCCATGCTGCCCGGTCCCTACATCGTACCGGCATATCGGGCGACCGGCCACATCCGGCTGACCAACAAGACCCCGGCCGGCACCTATCGCGCCCCTGGGCGCTACGAGAGCACGTTCGTGCGCGAGCGCATGATCGACGCGATCGCGCAGCGCCTCGGCCTCGACCCGATCGAGGTGCGCCGGATCAACCTGATCCCGCCCGAACGGATGCCGTTCGCCCGCCCGATCGACACGCTCGGCACCGAGGTCACCTACGATTCGGGCGATTACCTGGGTCTGGTGCGGCGCATGCTCGACCATCTGCGGTACGACCAGCTCAAAGCGGCGCTGGTCGAGCGCCGGCGGGCCGGCGAGCTGGTCGGGCTCGGCTTTGGCATGTTCGTCGAGAAGAGCGGCCTCGGCCCGTTCGACGGCGTGCGCATCGCCATCGACGCGGGCGGGCGGGTCGAGGTGGTCACCGGGGTCGCCTCGGTCGGCCAGGGGGTCGAGACCGCGCTCGCCCAGATCTGCGCGGACGCGCTGGGCGCCCCGCTCGACGCCATCCGCGTGGGCCATGGCCGCACGGATCAGATCGCGTACGGCATGGGGGCGTTCGCCTCTCGCGTCACCGTGATGGCCGGCTCCGCCGCGCACCTGGCCGCGGCCAAGCTCCGGGAACGAGCGTTAGAGATCGGCGGCGCCCTGCTTCAGCTGCGCCCTGACGACCTCGTGATCGAGCAGGGCCGGATCGCCGCGCGCGGGGCGCCGGACGGTCCGTCGACCACGCTTGCCGACATCGCACGGGCGCTGGCCCCGGCCTCGCCGTTCGCCGCGGGCACCGGGCCCGGGCTGCATGCCGAGGCGTGGTTCCGCGCCGACCACATGACCTATCCCTATGGCCTGCACGCCGCGGTCGTGCGCGTCGATCCGGACACCGGCGGCGTTCGGGTCGAGCGCTGCGTGGTCGCCTACGACGTCGGCCGCGCGGTCAACCCGGTGCTGATCGAGGGCCAGATCGCGGGCGGCGCCGCGCAGGGCATCGGCGGCGCCCTGCTCGAGGAGTTCGTGTACGACGCGCACGGCCAGCCGCTCGCGGCGAGCTTCGTCGACTACCTGTTGCCGACCACCGCCGAGATGCCGCCGGTCGAGGCCTTGATCCTGGAGGACGCGCCGAGCCCGCTCAATCCGCTCGGCGTCAAGGGCGCCGGCGAGGCTGGCATCAACGGCATGGGCGCGGCGATCGCGGGCGCCGTCGACGACGCCATCGGCATCCCCGGCGCGATCACCCGGCTGCCGATCACCCCCTGCCGCCTGCACGCGCTCCTGACCGCCCGGCGCGGTGAGCGCACACCAGCGGCCTGATCAATCCTTGTGGCCGCGCCAGTACTTGTTGTCGTCAAACGAGGGCCCCCAGATCATCCCCTGCACGTCGGCGCGCGCGGCGATCAGCTCGATGTCCTGGAACAGGATCACGAACGGCGAGGTCGCCTGGTGCTCGCGCTGCAGCGCCTCGTACATGCGCGCGCGCTGGCCCATGTCCCGCTCGAGCGCCGCGGCCGCGGTCTTCGCGGTCATCGCCGGGATGTCCCACGCGTTGCGCCAGGCGAGCTTCCCGGTGAGCCTCGCCTCGTCGCGATTGTCGGGATTGCTCGCGAACGCCTCCGCGTTGGTGTGCGGGTCCTGATAGTCCGGCCCCCAGCGGCCGATGTAGATGTCGTGATTGCGCGCCCGGTACTTGGTCAGCGTCTGCTTGTCGTCGCCCGGCCGGATCTCGAGCTGCACGCCGGCCTCTGCGAAGGTCGCCTGGATCGCCTGCGCGATGTCGATCACCGGCGAGGTGTTGATCGTGTCCATGGTCACGGCAAAGCCGTCCGGCAGTCCCGCGGCGGCGAGCAGCGCCTTGGCGCGGGGCACATCCAGCGCAAACGGCCGGTCCGCGATCGCGCCGAGAAAACCCTTCGGCAGGAACGCCTGGTGGACGGTCGCCGAGCCGGCGAGGATGGTGTCCGCGATGCCCTGATAATCGACCAGATACTTCAGCGCCTGGCGCACCTCGGGCTTCGCCAGCTGCTCGTTCTTCTGGTTGAGGCCGAGATAGTAGAGCGCGCCCTTCGGCACTTCCCTGATCGCGATCTCGGCATTGCCCCGCAGCGCCGCGACCTGATCGGCCTCGAGATTGCGCGCGATGTCGATGTCGCCCTTCGCGAGCAGCAGCATTTGGGTCGCGGGCTCTGCGACATGCCGGATGACCACGCGCTCAAAGCCCGGCGCGCCGCCCCAGTATTCGGGGTTGCCGTCGAGGATCAGCGACTCATTCGGCTTCCAGGAGCGCAGCTTGAACGGCCCCGAGCCCGCCGATGCCGTCCGCAGCCACTCGTGGCCCAAATCGCCGTTCTGCTCATGCTCGAGCACCAGCTTCTTGTCGATCACCGAGCCGACCGTCGCGGTCAGGCAATATAGGAAGAACGTCGGCGCGTACGGTTGGTCCAGCTCGACCGTGAAGGTGCGCTCGTCGAGCGCCCGGATCCGCTCCTCCACATTGTCGGGCGTGAAGCCGAACTGGCCGAGGATGAAGGACGGCGTCTGGTGCAGCTTGATCACCCGCTGCAACGACCAGGCGGCGCCCTCCGCGGTCAAGGGATTGCCGCTCCGGAAGGCGATGCCGTCCTTGACCTTGAACGTGAAGGTCCTGCCGTCGTCGGCGATCTGCCAGCTCTCGGCGACGTGGCCGCGCAGGTCCGCGACATCGTCTACCGGGTAGGTGGCCAGACGGTCGTACACGTTCGCCGCATACTCGGCGCCCGTGAACTCGAACGCCTCGGCCGGGTCGAGCGTGATCAGATCGGCAATCTGGAAGGCCATGACCAGGGTGTCCCGCGGCGTCCCAGCGACCGCAGGTGTCGAGACCAGCATCAGGGCAACAGCGGCCCTCACCGCGAAGCGTCTCAGCTGGACCATTGTGTTTTCCTGATTGGCACGCGCCCAATCCGGCGCATCCTCGTCGCCGGTCACGACGTCAGTAAGGTCCCGCACCTCACCCCGGTGCGCGTCGACACGCCACCGCACGGCGGCGGGCAGCGCGGCGCCTCTTACTTGTAGTAGCCGGCTCCACAGATCTGGTTGCCCACCTTGGTTATGTACGATGCCTTCGGCGAGGACTTGGTCTCGCCCGGGCGTGGCCACACGTATTCGACCACCTTGAAGTCGCCCTCTGTGGCTATGGCATAGAACTCCTTGCCGATCGGCTTCCCGGCCTTGTCTTTGATGTCGCGCATGCTCTGCCCGATCATAGCCGAGTTGGCGCCATTCGCGGTGATGAGGCCGTCGGTCGCATCGCCGCAGAACACGTACAGGTCGCGGTCCTTGAAGCCGTCGGCGCCTGCGTTGAATGCTTTAATCGCCGCCGGCTCATCAGCCTTGAGCGCGGCGACAGCTCGCTCAAGCAGGGCCTTCGCCTCCTCGGGCGTGCCGGTCTGGCCAGCCGCTATGCCTTCATTCGCGACGACGAGTAGCCCCAAGAAGAGCACACCGGCGATCGTGGGATAGAACCTGCTCAGCCTTTTGCTCATTGGTAAGCCTCCCTCTCAGAACGGGCCAGATGCCGTTCATGAAGCCCAATATGCGTCACGTCGCCCACATGGGACAAGGTTACGAGACGCTCGAACCAACCCGAGAAAGCTCAGCGAGACCGTGCTGTGGGCTGGCGCGACGCGCTGCCAGTGGACACGCCCGCTCCAGTTGCCGGGAACGTTGCCAGGCAACCGTAACGGGGAGATATTGGCGGTGCGGTCGCTCGGGGAGGCGACAATATGTGTGGCCGAACTGTGGTTCTCGTTGCCCTGGCGCTCATTCTGGCGCCACTCGGCGCGCATGCCGCCGATCTCGTGGTGTGGTGGGAAAAGGGGTTCTATCCCCAGGTGGACGAGGCGGTCGCGGAGATCGTCGTCGCCTTCGAGCAGGGGACCGGTAAGCAGGTCGAGCTTGTCCAGCCCGCTCAGGAGGAGATATTGGACAAAGTCGACGTGGCGCTCACGGCCAGGCAGCCGCCCGATTTCCTGTTCAGCGGCGTCATCGAACGCCGCGCCCCGCGCTGGGCTTATGAAGACCAGCTGGTCAATCTCCAGGGCATCCTTAGCCCGGTCCTGGACCTCTTCGATACTGATACCGTCCAAGTCTCCACATTGCTAAATGGCAGCACGGGCCAACGGGGCCTGTACAGCCTGCCAATGGGCCGGACTTCCAATTTCCTGCACGTCTGGAACAGCCTCCTGGAGCGCGCGGGCTTCACCCTCGAGGATGTCCCCAAGGAGTGGGAGGCGTTCTGGTCGTTCTGGTGCGATCAGGTCCAGCCGGCGGTGCGAGGGGCTCTGGGCCGCGACGATATCTGGGGTGTGGGGCTGCCCATGTCAGTCGCCGCCCTTAACGACACCGATGACGAATTTCTGCAGTTTCAACTCGCGTACGGCGCACCCTGGCTCAGCAATGAGCGCCGTTCTCAGATCGACGATCCCGCTGTTCGCGCAGGTATTGTCAAGGCATTGGAGGCCTACACCGCGATTTGGCGGAAGGGTTGCACCCCGCCCGATGCGACAAGCTGGACCAACACTAGCAACAACAAGGCCTTCCTCGCCCAGACGGTGGTCATGACGCCAAATACTTCGCTCTCGATCCCGGCAGCGCTCCAGCGCGAGCGGCCCGCTGACTACTTTCGGAACGCCGCCACCATCGACTGGCCGCTGGGGGTCAATGGTCAACCGCTGGTGATTGAGAGTAAAATGATCCGCGCTGTGGTGTTCAAGACGGGCGGTAATCCTGCGCTAGCCGGTGATTTCGTCCGTTTCCTCGCCGAGGAGGGTTGGCTCGCCCACTGGCTCACCTTCATGGGCGATCAATTCATGCCGCCGATGCGCAAGCTTGTCGATCAGCCGTTCTGGCTCGACCCAAGCGATCCGCATCGCATGCGTGCAGCGATGCAAATTTTATCCCGGCCGCAGCTGATGAACTTGGAAGTGCGGGACAACGAATGGCGCTCCGGCCGGATCTGGCAGGAGAACGTCTGGGGCACCGCCGTGCACCGCGTCGCCGCGGAGGGCATCAGCCCCGAGCAGGCGGTCGACGAGGCGATCGCCCGGATCAAGCAGATCCTGGCGGAGTGAGGCGCTCCGGGTCATGGATCGTCGCGCCAGTAGCCGTCAGAGTCCGAACCAGCGCTGGAGCAGAGCTGCGATCGCCTGTCGTTCGCGGCGGTGGAGGGTGCCGACACGCCGGATCTGATCTCCCCATTCGAACGTCGCGATGCGCGCAACGCGAATAACGCACGGCTGGCGCAGCCCGGCTGCGCCGAGGTCCGCGATCTCGATGTCGTCCGGGCGCAGGTCCTGCATATGCCGCGCCGTGGTGATCATCGCGCCGAAGCAGGCGCGATGCGCCCGATAGAACGCCTCGGTCGACACGACCAGTGCCGGGCGGCGCTTGGCCGCGTGGCCCTCGATGAACGGAAACGGCACCGAGATGACGTCCCAGCGCCTAAAGGTCACGGAAAGCCTCGTCGTCCTCCGGCGTGTCCCAGTCGCGCATGGCGTGCGCCTGAACCAGCCGGAACACCAGATCGTCGGACAGGCGTGGTTCCGCCTTGCGCAGCGTGACGGTGCTGCCCTCGACCGAGAACTCTACCTGATCGCCGGCCCGTAGTCCCAGCGCCCGCCGCACCTCGACGGGTATCGTGGTCTGATGCTTGGTGGTCAGGCGGGTCACCGAGGACATTAAGGACCTTCAGTAATGGGTATTACGTAATGGATGATTTGCACCCCACCGCCGCCCGTGTCAAGGTCGGCCCTTCGGACACGCCATTGTTGCGGGCGCTGATCGGGCACATACTCCGGCATCATTCGATCGGGAGGCTCAACAATGCGCAGTCGAGCCGTCATTCTCGCCGCGACAATCGTCATGGCCCCGCTCGGCGCGCACGCAGCCGATCTCGTCGTGTGGTGGGAGAAGGGGGTCTCTGCCGAGGAGGACGAGGCGGTCGCGGAGATCGTTGCCGCCTTCGAACAGGAGACTGGCAAGCAGGTCGAACTCGTCACCTCGTATTTTGATGTGGAGCTTCCGGTCAGGATTGTGGCTGCGCTCCGCGCCGACCGGCCGCCCGATTTCGCCTATGGCATAAAACTTTCCCAGTACGGCGCAGATTGGGCCTTCGACGATCGGCTCGTGGACCTTAGGGACGCCATCGGCCACTTTTCGGACCTGTTCGATCAGGATGCGCTCGATCGGGGATTCTGGCTCGACGCGAAGACCGGACAGAAAGCCCTGTACGGGCTTCCGATAGGCCGCTCGACCAACCACCTCCATGTTTGGAAGAGTCTGTTGGAAGACGCAGGCTTCAGCCTCGCTGACATCCCCGGCGAGTGGGAGCCGTTCTGGTCATTCTGGTGCGACCGGGTCCAGCCGGCGGTGCGTGAGGCGCTCGGCCGCGAGGATATCTGGGGCATCGGGCTGCCGATGTCGGCCGAGGCCGACGACACGAGGATCCAGTTCTTCCAGTTCGTGGCTGCTTACGAAGCAGATTATGTGACTCCCGATGGCATGCTCGTCATTGACGACCCGGAAATTCGGCGAAGGCTCATCGAGGCCATCAACAGTTACACCGGCATTTACCGCAGGGGCTGCACCCCGCCCGATTCGGTGACGTGGAACGGCTACGGCAACAACAAGGCATTCCAAACACAAGTGGTCGTCATGACGCCGAACGACACGCTTTCAATTCCCAACGCGCTGAAGCCCGAGCGTCCGGACGACTATTACAAAAACATCTCTACGATCGAATGGCCACTCGGCCTGCATGGCCAGCGTTTTCCGATCATGGGCCTTGTATTTCCTGCTGTAGTCTTTAAGGACGGCGGTAACTCCGCCACCGCAAAGGAGTTCGTTCGCTTCCTCGTGGGCGAGGGTTGGCTTGCGCACTATCTTGACTTTTCGGGTGAACGCCTCCTGCCGCCGATGCAGAAGCTGCTCGACCAGCCGTTCTGGCTAGACCCTGGCGATCCCCACCGGATGGCCTCGGTGATGCAGGTCGCGTCACGACCGCTCGCTCACAATTACGCCGCCGCCTCGGGTAAGTGGCGCCACGACATGGTCGAGCAGGAGCACGTCTGGGCGAAGGCGGTCCATCGCGTTGCCGCCGATGGGATCAGCCCCGAGCAGGCCGTCGACGAGGCGATCGCCCGGATCAAGCAGATCCTGAGCGAATAGCGATGTTCGAACTCGCCGGCTGGATCTCCCGCGGCGACCCGGCGCGCAAGGACCAAAGACGCGACGCGCTGTCCGCCTCAGCTCAGGTACGCGCCGCCGTTCACGTCGATCGTCGCGCCGGTGATGAAGCCCGAGAGCGCATCGCTCGCGAGGAACAGATAGGCCCCGACGCAGTCCTCGGGCCGGCCGGGGCGGCCCATCGGAATCGCCCGCGTCATCGCCTCGAGCTGCTCTGCCGTCGTGTTGCGGTCCTGCAAGGGCGTGATGATCAGCCCGGGCGCCACCGCGTTGACCCGGATGTTGCGCGCCGCGTACTCGCGCGCGAGGAAGCGGGTCAGTCCCTGCACGAAGCCCTTGGAGGCGGCGTAGATCGAGGCGCCGGGGCCGCCCGCCTGGCGCGCCGCAAGCGAGGTGGTGTTGATCACGTTGCCGTGGCCCTGACGGAGGAAATGGGGCGCGGCGAGCCGGCACGCCGTGACCACCGAGCGGGCATTCAGCGCGACGATGTCGTCGATCAGCTCCTCGCTCAGGTCCTCGAACGCGCTGCGTCTCACCACGTCGCCGGCGTTGTTGATCAGCACATCCAGGCGGCCGAACGCACCCACGTGCTCGTCGATGATCCGCGCCACGTCCGCCGTGTCGGTGACGTCGCCCCGGAGCAACGCGGCCTCGCCGCCGGCCGCGCGTACGTCCGCGGCGACCTCGTCGGCGGCTCCGGCGCTCTTGTGGTAGTGCACGCCGACCCGCGCGCCGCAGCGACCGAAGCCCCGCGCCACGGCCGCGCCGATCCCGCTGCTTGCGCCCGTGATCAGCACGGATGTGCCGCTCAGGTCGTCGAACATCGCGCGTCTCCCCCCTTGTCTGCGCGACCGCCTCGGTCGCGCTGCCGCCCCGCGGCCGATCCGGACGCCCGGCCCCTTGCGCCTGCCTACCAGAGCGAGCAGGTGTTCGCCAAGCCGTGCCGCTTCGGGACCGCGCCATGAGACTCGGGCTGACGCTTGGCGTCCTGCTCGCCGCGCTCGCGATCGCAGCGTTCGCCAACTGGCGCGAGCGCCGGCCGCGCGAGGTCGGGCGACCGCCGCTCGTGCCGTACACCACGATCCAATTGATCGCCGTGGTGGTGATCATCCTCATGGCCGCGCATCTGGTCAGCCTGCTCACCGGCCAGCCGCTCAAAGGTCGCGGCCTGCCGTAAGGGACGGAGGACGCCTTGCCGGGCGGGGGCGAAGCGGCCAAGTTGTGGGGTGAAGCGCGCCACGGGCGCCATCCAGCGGAGAGAGGCCGGCATGCAGAAGTTCATCATCGAACGTGAGATCCCCGAGGTGGGCAGCCTCGACCGGGCGCAGCTCAAGGCGGCGGCCGCGAAGTCGAACGAGGCGCTCGCGCAGCTGGCGCCCGATATCCAGTGGGTCGAGTCGTACGTCGCCAACGACAAGACCTTCTGCGTCTACCTGGCCAGGGACGAGGAGCTGATCCGCAAACACGCCGAGATCTCCGGCTTCCCGGCGAGCAAGATCACCGCGGTGAAGCGGACGATCGATCCGACCACCGCCACCTGAGCGTTGCCGGCGGCGGGCAGCGCCCGTCCGGGCAAGCAAGCGCGTCAGGCGCTGCGGCAGGCGGCGGGAATTTCGCTGGCCGCCGATCGTTATTGCAGCGTGACGACACGAGACGCGCACGCGAGAAGGTCGATGAACGTCGAATGGTACCTTGCGGAACGCTTGCGCCTCCGCTTTCTGGCCATTGCCACGGCCGCGCTGCTGCCCGTAGTTGCCCTCGGCCAGGGCGCGGACGAGCTCGCCTCGATGATCGAGCAGAGCCTCCAGGGCATCGAGTTCCGGATCGACATCCGGCCGGAGCAGGCCGCAACCGACCTCGCCGCGCAGGGGCGGCAGCTCCAGCTGCTCGAGCAGCAGGCGCCGGACCATCCCGCGCTGCCCGCGCTCAAGCAGAAGTTCAGCGCTCTCCAGGACGGAGTCGCGTCCGCTCTCGCGGGCACGGCCGGCAATGGCGCGGGCGGCGAGGACGCGGCGCTGATGCAGACGGCTCCGGCGGCTTTCACTTCGGGCATGGAGCAGGTCGATCAGCTGCAGCGCCAGGCCGAAGCCGAATTCCTGCGCGGCAAGACCGACGAGGCAGCCAACTATCTGAACCAGGCGGAGGCGGAGATGACCGGGCTGGAACAGCGCTACGGCGCGGACCTGCCGCCCGGCCACGTGCCGCTGCTCGTCGCCAAGGAGAAGATCGCCGCGCTCAAGGACCAGCTGGCCGAGGCCAAGGCGGCGGACTGACGAGGGCTGCCCCAGGCGCTCGCGAGCGCTGTGACAGGGCCGGGCGCGAGCCTTTTCATCAGCAGACGATCAACTGAGGCAGTGCATCGGCGCGGGGCGTGGCGTTGGTGGTCTGCGCCGCCCGCAGGCCCCTCGTCGATGCCGTCCACGAAAAACCCGATCCAGCGCAGGTCGACGCCGGAACCGACCGATGCGGCGGAGCGTTCAACGGGGGTTGACAGGGCCGTTCCGGTGCTGGTCAGTTGCAGTCCAGCAGTCAGGGTGGAGTTTTCAACTCTAAATAACGGGGAATATCCGCAATGGCAGCCGACATCGCCGTCAGCGATGGACGATCGGGGAATCCTGTTGCGCATGAAACGACGTCTTGCCGGCAGCGGGCTGATACGAGCGCTCTTCGGTTTCATCGTCGTCTGCGCAGGCTGCGCATCGAGTTCTGGCGAGGCCGCCGCGGCGACCCGCCCGAAGCCTCTGATGGCCACCGCCTTGCTGCTCAAACCGGTCGATAGCGCGCGTCTGACCTCGGGCTACGGCCCCCGTTCCAACCCGGTCCTGAAGCGGAGGCAGATGCATCGGGGCATCGACTGGGCGGCGCCGCGCGGCACGCCGGTGCGCGCCGCAGGCAACGGCGTGGTGGTCGCGATCGAACGCTCCGGCGCGTACGGCCGTTACCTGGAGATCGACCACGGCGGCGAGGTTTCCACGATCTACGGCCATCTGCACCGCTTCGCGTCCGGCATGCGCGTCGGCCGCCGGGTGCGCCAGGGCGATCTCATGGGGCGGATCGGCAGCACCGGTCGCGCGACCGGCCCCCATCTCCATTATGAGGTGCTGGTCGCCGGTCAGCAGATCGACCCGTTCGCCGTGCGGCCCATCATCACCGCGCATGCGCCGCGTCGGGGCGCGTTCGTGCTCCAGGCCAAAGCCGATGGTGAACTCGGCATCGGCGGACCCACCACCAACATAGCCGAAGCCGGCGATCCGCCCGAGCCGGCCGCCCTGGGCCTGGGCGCACTGCCGTTCGATGCCGACGGCGCGATGATCCGAGTGGACGATCTGCTCAAGCTGCATCCTCCGGGC
>JBKPNX010000045.1:0-20395 GCA_046732855.1 Pseudomonadota bacterium | reverse complement strand
CTTCGTGGGCTGTGGCGCGAAGCGCCGCCTACGACGTGGCCTTTCTCGGAGATGCTGGCCGAGATCCGCTCGGTCGACGAACATATGCCGCGGCGAAAGAACCTATTGGAAGAGCTTCGAGGGGGGGCTGCCGTCAAGCTTTAGTTGGCGTCCGATCACCCGCCCTGCGCGACTGCCAGCTGGACCGCGGGCCCTACGTTCCGCTGATGCGAGCTAACCTGAGGCGCTGCGTCGACCAAGGCTAAGGGCCGCTGCGACTACGTAGCCGGCCAGGGCGAGCGAGGCCGCGAAGTTCCAGCCGGCGAGCGTCAGGCCGAGAAAGGCGAAGCTCACCTGATCGCACGCCGGCGGGGCTTCGGCCAGCATGCGTTTCAGCTCCTCGACGGTCGCGGCGGTGCCGCCGGCGACGCAGCTGGCCGGCAGCGCCCACCAGCCCTGCTCGATGCCCACGTGGTAGGCGGCAAGGCCGGCGCCGCCGAGCAGCACCAGCATCGCGATGCCGAGGACCAGGCGCGGGCGCCAGCGCCAGCCGAAGAGGCCAAGCGCGATCAGCGCCACGTAAGGCCAGCGCTGCCACACGCAAAGACGACAAGGCTGCAGGCTGCCGAGGTACTGCAGCGCGAGCGCGCCGAGCAGGAGCGCGGCGCTCATCAGCGCGAGCAGCAGACAGGCACGTGGCGGTTCGAGCAGGCGGCCGAGCATGGCTTCAATCTAGTGCGCGACCGGCAATCTGTCCGGCGTGTGGTCCCGCCCTATGCCGGCATCGGGGCGTCATCGGCCGGAGCCGGCTGGAGCGCGATCTTGGCCGCTGCGTGGCGCGCGGTCTCGTCGGGCACCGCCGCGCCGTCCGACTGGATCGTGACCGTCGGGTAGGCGAACCTGATGCCGGCGGCGTCGAACGCGCGCTTGATGCGCTGCAGCGCCTCGCGCTTGATCACGAACTGCTCGCCCGGCCTGGCGGTGAACTTGGCGCGCACGAGGAGGCCGTGATCGGCCAGCTGGTCGATGCCCTGGGATTTCAGGGTCTCGATCAGGTTGGGGCCGAGCGCAGGATCCTCGAGCATCTCCTGGCCGATGCGCTTGAGCAGCTTCTTCACCCGGTCGACGTCGGTATCGTAGGTGACCTGGAACTCCAGCTTCACGATCACCCAGTCGCGGCTGTGGTTGGTCAGCGTCTTGAGCTCTCCGTAGGGGACGGTGTGCACGGCGCCGCGGTGGTGGCGCAGCCGCAGCGAGCGCATCGAGATGCTCTCGACAGTGCCTTTTAAGGCACCTGCCTCGATGTACTCGCCGACCCTGAACGCGTCGTCGATCAGAAAGAAAATGCCGGAGACAACGTCGCGCACCAGCGTCTGTGCCCCGAAGCCGAGCGCGATGCCAACGACGCCGGCGCCGGCGAGCAGCGGTCCGATATCGATGCCGACCGCGGAGAGCGCGATCATCACCCAGACCACGACCAGCACGCCGAGCACGAACTTGCGTAGCAGCGGGCGCAGCGTTCGCGCGCGGGCGTTCTGCATCACGCCGGGGGTAGCGCCGTCGCCGATGCTGCGCTCGAGCGCTGTCTCGGCCAGTTGCCACACCACGTACGCCAGAAGCGTAGTGACGAGGATGTTGAACAAAGCGCGCGAGAACACGCCCGCGCCGGGCGCGCCGACCAGCCGCAGCACATCGATCCCCCAGAACGACGGCAGCAGGATCACGGCGACCGCGACCAGCAGGACGCGGAAAGTATTTCGGATCACCCCGACCGTGCGCGCGTTGGTCGGCACGCCGGCGGCATCGCCGCCGAGCACCTGCGCGAGCCCCCGGCCGAACGCCTGATCGAGCAGCGGCATCGCCGCCGCCAGCAGCACGCTCGCTACGGCCGACCAGATGCTGGACGGGTCGCGCGTCACGATGCTCGCCGCCCAAAGCGCCCAGACCACGATCAGATAGGCGACGGCGAAGACATGCCATGAGCGCGCCAGCCGCAGCCGGAGCGGCGTCGCCGCTTTCGGGTCATCCCCGATCAGCGCCGCCGCGACGAGCGACCGTCCTGCCAGGATCATCGCGACCAGGAGCAGGGCCATGAGCGTGCCGATGGCGAGCGCCACGATCAGATGCGCCTCGAGCGGCATGCCTGAGAGGATCAGCAGCGCGGCGGTGAGCCAGCCGACGCTGCCGACCACGGTGAGCATCACGAGCCAGCGGTGCAGGAAGCGGGCGGCCCGGTCGGACAGCGGCAGCAAGCGCGCGCCGGGCGCGTCGGGCGCCAGGAGGAAGCGCGCGATCAGCGCCGCGGCGAGCCCGACCAGAGCCGCCGTGACGTAGGTGAGCATGAAGGTGCGTACGGCCCCCGGCGCCGGCACGAAGATCGCGACCAGCCCAATCGCGACCAGGGCGAACGCCCCGAGCCCGAGCAGATCGACCAGTGCCCGATAGAGGGCGCGCCCGAGGCGGCTGCCAAAGTGGACTGCGGGGTCGAGTGGAGCGTCCGCAAGCTCGCCGGCAAGTCGCCGGCGGACAATGCGTCGAGTGAGCAGACCCAGTCCCAGGACCACGAGGAGGCCGCCCACGAGGAAGACGGGATCGGCACCCGCCGTGACCCGTTGCAGGGCGGCCCTGATCTCCGCCGGAGCCATCTCGGCACCGGCGGCGAGTTCCGCCGTTCGTTCGCGCAGATCCTCGGTCAGCCGCTCCAGCGCCATGCGATAGTCGAGAAGGAGCAGAGCAAAGCCGCCGCCGCCGTGCTGCGGCGGCGCCGCAATCGCCGGCTCGGCGGCACGCGCGCTCGACAGGGCGAATGCGAGCGCGAGCAAAGTGGCGAAGAGCGTCTGGTGCAACCCTTTGAAGCGGCGCTGCGGGTCGATCATTCGCTCGATCCGGTGATCAGCCGGGCATTGCGTTGAAAGGTCAGGTAAGACCAGAACCAGTCGAGCGCGACCGCCAGGCGGTTGCGAAAGCCGATCAGGAAATAGATGTGGGCCGAGCCCCAAAGCAACCAGGCAATGTAGCCGCTCAGCCGGATCCAACCGAAGTCGGCGATCGCCGCCTTACGGCCGATGGTGGCGAGGTTGCCGTAATTGCGGTAGCGGAACGGCCCTGGGGCCTTGTGGCCCTGAGCGCGCATCCGGATCACCTTGGCGACATACTGGCCGGCCTGCTTGGCCGCGGGCGCGATCCCGGGCAGCGGCCGCGGTTTGCCGGCCGCGTCGGTCGGCAACGCGGTATCGCCGATGACGAAGATCTCCGGATGGCCGGGCAGGGAAAGGTCGGCCGCCACCTCGACCCGGCCGGAGCGGTCCTGGGCGGCCCCGAGCCAACGCGCCGCTGGCGACGCGGCGACGCCGGCCGCCCACAGCACGGTCCGTGCGGGCACGTGCTGCTCGCCCATGGCGACACCGCTGGCATTGCAATCAGTGACCATGGTGTCGAGCCGAACCTCGACCCCAAGCCGTTCGAGCTCGCGTTTCGCCACCGCCGACAGGCGCTCGGGGAAGGTCGGGAGCAGGCGCGGCCCCGCCTCGACCAGGAGCACCCGCGCGTGGCGTGGATCAATATGGCGAAAGTCGCCGGCCATGCTTTGGTGCGCGAGTTCGGCAAGCGCGCCGGCAAGTTCCACCCCGGTCGGCCCGCCGCCAACGACGACGAAAGTCAACAGGCTGGTGCGCAGGTTCGGATCGGTCGCCGTCTCGGCCTCCTCAAATGCCAGGAGGATGCGACCTCTGATAGCGGTTGCGTCGCCGATCTTCTTCAGACCCGGCGCGAAGTGCGCCCACTCGTCGTGGCCGAAATAGGCGTGCTGCGCACCGGTCGCGATGACCAGATAGTCATAAGCGATGCGCCGCTGATCGATCAGCACCTCGCGCGCCGCAGGATCCACATCGGTAACCCGGCCGAGAATCACCTCGACGTTGCGTTGCCGGCGCAGGATGGCGCGGATTGGCTGAGCGATGTCGGCGGGCGACAGCGCTGCGGTCGCGACCTGGTAGAGCAGCGGCTGGAACAGGTGATAGTTGCGGCGATCGATCACCGTGACTTCGACGGGTGCGCGTTTCAGCGCCTTGGCCGCGGCGAGTCCGCCGAAGCCGGCGCCCACGATCACCACGCGCGGCCGGCGGGCCCCCGCCGGCGCGGCTGCCACAGCCGCACCGGAGCCTACTGCGCCGCTGCTGGCTGGTCGGACGTCGTTCACCCGGACGGTCATGTTGCTCCAGCTGGTCCGGCAGCTGTCGGGTCCGCTCGCTCAGTGCGCCGGTCCACGCCGTCGCGCCGGCGCCCGACTGTATGGGGAACACTTAAGCGTTGGACAATCATGCGAGGCTTTACAAGAACGCTGAGCAGGGCGCCACCGCTCGCCTCGAGGGAAGGTGTCTTAGCGCAGGGGCCCCATGTTCTACCCGCCCCCATGCCGGACTGGCCAGACTGCTCGCGCAGACGGGAAATGCCGTGGTCGCATGGTCGCGACCTAAAAGCATCATCGCGGTCTTGCGCCCATCACGGCCAAGGCCCCCGAGGATCTATCGATGCGATCGCCTCAGCATCGCATCAACCGTATCTGATCACCTGACACATGACCTTGCTCGGCTCTGCCGCGAGCGCCGCCATCACGGCAGGCAGCTGTGCGAACGGCGCCGCCGGGGCCAGCAGCGCGTCGAAGCGGGGGTCGGCGAGCAGGTCGAGCGCCAGGGCGAGGCGGCGCCGGCGATCCCAGCGGGCGCGCTGCGCGGTCGCGATCGCGCCCACCTGGCTGGAGACGAGGCGCAGCCTGCGGCTGTGGAAGCTCTCCCCGAGCGCTATCGCGACCTCGCGATCGCCGTACCAGCTCAGCTCCAACACCGTCGCTTCGAACCCGGCGAGATCGAGCGAGGTGACGAGCCCTGCGGCGGTACCGCTCGCGTGGATCACCAGATCGACGCGCGGCGTCGCCACCTTGGGCACGGCGAACGACAGGCCGAGCGCGCTGGCGACCTGGGCCTTGTCGGGGTTGACGTCGACCAGCTGCACCTCCGCGCCGGGGATGCGCGCGGCGAGCGCGGCGGCGAGCGCCCCGATCACCCCCGCTCCGACCACCGTCACCCGGTCGCCGATGCGCGGCGCCGCGTCCCACAAGGCGTTCACGACCGTCTCCATATTGGCGGCGAGCACCGCACGCTCGTCGGACACGGCGGCGGGCACTGAGATCGCCGCGCGGCGCGGCACGACGTAGCGATCCTGGTGCGGATGCAGGCAGAACACGCGGCGGCCCCGCCAGTCGGCCGGCCCGGCGGCGACCATGCCGACCGAGCTGTAGCCGTACTTCACCGGGAAGGTGAACTCGCCCGCCTGATAAGGCGCCCGCATCACCCGATGCTGGCTCGCGGGCACGCGCCCCAGAAAAACCGTAGTCTCGGTGCCCCGACTGATCCCGCTCGCCAGCGCTTCGACCAGAATCTCGTCCGGCCCGGGCTCGGGCAGGGGCTCGCTACGCAGCTCGCCCTGCCCCGGCGCCACGGTCCAAAACGCGCGCGCCTCAGCCATCGAAGGCGCATTCGAACAGAGTGTCCCGCCCCAGATCGATCTTGCGCACCGTCGGGCGCAGGCTCTCGCTCAGGCGCCCGATCTTTGGCAGCGAGATGCTCGGCCGACCCGAGCCGATGATCAGCGGCGCAATCGTGATCTGCAGGCGGTGCAGGCACCCTGCGGCGAGGAAGCGCGACACCGTGATGCCCCCGCCTTCGACAAATACCCGCCGCAGCCCGCGCCGGGCGAGCAGATCCAGGACCGCGGCGGGGTGCAGGCGACCAGTCTCCGCGCCCACGCCGGCCACCTCAGCCTGACCGAGGCGCGGCCTGCGGCCGGCCAGGTCGACCGCGCACAGCACGAGCGTCGGCGCAGCCCCGTCCGTGAACAGGCGGTAGCCAGCCTTGAGACGCCGCCCGGGATCCAGCACGACCCGGGTCGGGTTGCGGCCGGGGACCAGTCGCACCGTGAGCTGCGGGTCATCGTGCCGCACCGTTTCGGCGCCGACCACCACGGCATCGAACAGGGCGCGCATGCGATGCGTGTGCGCGACGTCCTCAGGCCCGGTGACCCAGCGCGAGCTGCCGTCGACCGTGGCGATCCGCCCGTCCAGGCTCTGCCCGAGATGCGCGACGACGAAGCGCTCCGGGCAGTCGCGGCAGAGCGGCAGATAGAGATCGATCAGGCGACGCGCATCGGGCGGCGTCTCGCCGCTGCCGCCAGAGGCCCTGCTCTCGTCGAGCGTCCCAGCCCCCTGCGAATCGCCGCCGCCCGGGTCGGCGGCGCGCCGCTCAGCAACTGCGAGCAACCAACGCCAGGCGGCTTGCTGATCCACGCGATCTGTTCACCATCATTCTGGCGCGGCACCATGCCACTGGCTGGCCCACGCCGGCCGCCTAAGTTAGGGCGTCGGGAGGACGAAGCAAAAGATGGCGTATTCGTCGGTCGGGGTCGAGCGCTCACCCGGCGCCGTGGGCAGCCCGCTGCCCAGCATTGTCCTGGTCGCGCTGCTGACCGCCGCGCTCGGCGGCGTCCTCGCCGGTCAGGCCACCTGGCCGAGCGCGCAGGTGGTCGCGGGCCTGGCAGCCTATGCCGCGGTCAGCGCCGTGATCGCCGCGACGGTCGGGGTGAAGCGCGCCGCGGGTCGCTTCGGCATCGCCAATCAGGTGACGCTGCTGCGCGCGGGGCTGGTCTGTCTCATTGGCGGCGCCCTGCTCGCAGGCCCGGCGCTCCTGGGGTGGAGCCTGGCCGTGCTGGTGGCGGCTGCGCTCAGCCTCGACGCGGTGGATGGGTGGCTCGCGCGTCGTTGCCGCGTGGCGTCCTCGTTCGGCGCGCGCTTCGATCTGGAGGTCGACTCGCTGCTGATCTTGATCCTCGCCGTGCTGGTCTGGCAGTCCGGCCGGGTCGGCGCCTGGGTCCTGGCCATTGGCCTGGCCCGCTACGCCTTCGTGCTCGCGGGCTGGCTCCTGCCGTCCCTGCGTCGGCCACTGCCGCCGAGCCGCCGACGCCAGGCGATCTGCGTCCAGCAGGGCGTCACCTTGCTGCTCTGCCTGCTGCCGCCGGTCGGAGCCATGCCGGCGAGCGTCGGCGCGGGCGCGGCGCTCGCGGGGTTGTTGGCGTCGTTCGGTGCCGACATCATTTATCTCGTGCGCACCAGGGTCCGCTCGACGGCACGGGGTGGTGTTGATCACGCCCCGGATCGGGCCATACTGGATTCCACACTTGAGAAGGCGTGATCCGTGATACGCAGCAATCGCTCCCTGGTGCAGCAGAGCAAGGTTTCGAGGAGACGCGGCTTGAGCCGGCCGAGCCCTTCCGACGTCGCACCCGACATCGTCGCGGTCGATCGCGCGACCGGCGAGTTGCGCCGGGGCGGCATGGTGATCATCGACGATCATCATGGCGCGGTGCTGGCGCAGGCCGCGGAAACCGTCACCCCGCATAGCCTCGCCGCCCTGGCGCGACGTTGCAAAGGCGCTCCGAGCTTGGCGTTGACCGCGCAGCGGGCCAGCGTGCTCAAGCTGGTCGGCGCGGGTCCGGGCATCGTCACCCTGCCGATCTCGAACGGCATGAACGCGGCCCTGATCCGGTCGCTGATCGATCCGACCCGGCCCTCGCCGGATCCGCTGACCGACCGGATCCCGCAACCGGAGATCGGCGACGCTCGGGCGCGCGCCGCGGTGCTGCTGGCCAAACTTGCCCAGCTTCTGCCGGCGGCGCTGATCGCTGCCCTGGCCGACCCGAGCCCGGAGGCTGCGGCCCGCTTGGCGTCGGAGCACAACCTGCTGCGCGTGCCCGCGCGCGCGATCGTGCAGTATCCGCGCCACGTCGCCGCGACCTTGCAGCCGGTGAGCGAGGCCCGCGTGCCGCTGAGCGCCGCGGAGCACGTGCGGGTCGTCGGCTTTCGGCCCGCCGACGGCAGCGCCGAGCAGTTCGCGATCGTGATCGGCGACCCGGCCGCCAACCAGCCCGCGCTCTGCCGGCTGCACTCCGAGTGCTTCACCGGCGACCTGCTCGGCTCGCTGCGCTGCGACTGCGGCCCGCAACTCCAGGCGGCGCTCGACCTGATGGGCCAAGCCGGCCATGGCGTGCTCCTGTATCTGGCGCACGAGGGCCGCGGCATCGGCCTGATCAACAAGCTGCGCGCCTATCAGCTCCAGGACTGCGGGCTCGACACGGTCGATGCCAATCAGCACCTCGGCTTCGAGCCGGACGAGCGCAGCTATCGGGCGGCCGCGGTGATGCTGCGCCATCTGGGCGTGGACCGGGTGCGTCTTCTGACCAATAATCCCGCCAAGGTCGAGGCGCTCGCGCGCGAAGGGGTGAACGTGGTCGAGCGCGTGCCACATGCGACCCCGCCGAACCGCCACAACGCGGGTTACCTGACGACCAAGGCCAGCCGCAGCGGTCATTTGTTGTAGAGGGCGCCTGGAGACGATCGATGGATCGGGGCGTGAAGGGAGCGACGCCACCCATCCCCAGCCTGCTTGCGCTGGTCGCGTTAATGGGGTTGATGGTCGGCTGCAGCGAGACGCACCCCGAGCCGAATGGCGATCTGGGCGGCGTGCTCGATTCGAGGACCCATGAGGTCGACTGGATGCGCCAGATGCAGGAGCGTCAGGAGCAGAACCGTGCAGCCGAGGCGGCGGCATGAGTGGCGGCGGCGCGGGCTATTAGGACGCCGGCTCGCGGGATAGCCGCGCCAAGGCGGTCCTGCGGCCCGGATACTGGACATTCCAGGATGACCGAGGAGCTGTTTCGCGAGGACGCCTACGCAAGGCGCTGCGAGGCCGCGGTCACGGCCGTGCTCGAGGGCGGGGTCTACCTCGATCGCACGGTTTTCTATTGCCAGGGCGGCGGCCAGCCGGGCGACCGCGGCCGGCTGCTGGTCGTGGGCGGCTCGGCGCTCGAGGTGATCGACACGATCAGGGCCGAGGGCCGCATCGCGCATCGGCTGGCAGATGGCGGCGAGATGCCCGCAGTTGGCGCCAGTCTGGTCGCCGAGATCAACTGGCCGCGCCGGCATCGCCTGATGCGCATGCACAGCGCGATGCACCTGTTGTGCGCGGCCGTGGCCTGCCCGGTCACCGGCGGCCAGGTCGGCGCGGACCGGAGCCGGCTCGACTTCGACCTCCAGGGCGCCTCGGTCGACAAGGACGAGGTCGCCGAGCGCGTCGCGCGCTGGATCGCCGAGGACCGGCCGATCCGCTGCATGTGGATCGATGCCGACGAGCTCGATGCGCGCCCGGAGCTGGTCAGGACCATGTCGGTGCGCCCGCCCCGGACCGGCGGCAGGATCCGCCTGGTCGAGATCGCGGGCGTCGATCTGCAGGCGTGCGGCGGCACGCACGTGCGCTCGACCGGCGAGATCGGCGCGCTCACGCTCGGCAAGATCGAGAACAAGGGCCGCCAGAACCGCCGCATCAGCCTGACCCTGGTCGAGTAGCCACGCCCTCGCCCCCAGTGCGCTCGAAAGCGCCGGGAGCGTTGCTCGCTCTTCCGCCTTCAGCTACTATCGCCTGACGCTTGCGCCCGGCCCGTTCTGTACGGACCTCGCTCGGTTTTCTGTCGGCGGGGAGGCCACGATGAAGCGATTTCAGGCGATTGCTGGGACCATTGCCATTGTGCTTGCGGCAGGCGCCGCTACGGCGGCCGGCGCGGAGAACATTCTGCGTTGGGCGAGCGCCACCGAGCCGATAACCTTCGATCCCCACTCAGCCAATCACATACCAACGATCGTTGCGATCAGCCAGGTCTACGAAACGCTGGTCGACTTCAACTCCAATTACGAGATCGAACCTGCGCTTGCCGTCGCGTGGAGCTTGATCGAGCCGACGACCTGGCAATTCGACCTGCGCCAGGGTGTAACATTCCATGACGGCACGCCGTTCACCAGCGGAGACGTGGTCTTCAGCCTGAACCGCGCGCTGTCCGAGACTTCGGACTTCAAGAGCGCGGTGTCGCCGATCGCAGGGGTTGAAGCCGTGGACGACTACAGAGTGCGGATCACGACCGCGGCACCCAACCCGATTCTTCCGGAACAGCTTTACCAGATCTTCATGATGTCAAAGCGCTGGGCTGAGCAGCATAACGCTCTGCTACCGGCAGTCTATGGCGAGAAGCTGACCTATGCCGAAAATCACGCCAATGGCACCGGGCCGTTCAAGCTAATGAGCTTCGAGGTCGGCGGCGGCACCGTGCTGATGAGAAACCCGGATTGGTGGGGGCTCTCGCAGAACCCACACAATCTCGATTGCATCGTGCACAGGGTGGTCAAGGACCCGGCCAAGCGCCTTCATGCCCTTCTGAATGGCGAGGTAAACTTCCTGAGCGATCCGCCCTTTGCCGACCTGGACCGGATCGAGAGCACGCCGGGACTCAAGCTCGAGCGAACCAATGAGACGCGGGCGATCTTCCTGGGTCTCGATCAAGGTAGCCGGGAGCTACGATCGTCGGACATCAAGGGCAGGAACCCGTTTGCGGACCGGCGCGTGCGCCAGGCGGTTTATCAGGCGATCGACGAGCGGACGATCCGGGACAAAGTGATGAGCGGGCTCGCGATTCCGGCCGGCATCATCATCCAGCCGGGCATCACCGGCTACTCGCCCGAGCTCGACGCGAGGCTGCCCTTCGATCCCAACCGAGCTAAGGTGTTGCTCGCCGAAGCCGGCTACCCGGACGGTTTCGCCGTGACTCTCGACTGCCCGAACGACCGCTACATCAACGACGAGGCAATCTGTCGGGCTGCGGCGGCAATGCTCGACCGGATCGGCATTAGCGTCACGGTGGCGGCGCGGCCTATGCGCGAGCACTTCCCGATGATCAAGAACCGCGAGACCGACTTCTACATGCTCGGGTGGGGCCAAAGCGCGTACGACTCTCTGGATCACTTGAACTACCTCGTCCGCAGTGATGGGGACTACAATGCGACCGGCTACGCCAACCCGCACGTGGACGACCTGATCCACTCGATCGAGACGGCGCTCGTCACCTATGCACGCGACGCCATGATCGAGGAGGTCTGGAAGACGGTACGCGACGACATCGTCTATGTACCGTTCCACCACCAGGTCATCGTCTGGGCGATGCGCGATCAGCTTGAGCTGCCGATCGACTCGGGGAACCAGCCGCGCTTTCGCCTGGCGCGGCTGAACCCGGCGCAGCCGGGAACGGCCAGCGCCCCGAGCGCCCGAACCCCGGCTGCATCCGACGCCGCCAAGGCGGCTGCCCATTGAGGGCTCGCGCCAGCAGCGGGTCTGGCCGGTAGGCGTCGCAGCTTTCAGATCGCCGCGAGCGGCGCCGCACTGGTATGACCTCTGGTCGGCCGACACGGCCAATGCGATCTGCTCGACGGTGCGCTGAGGCAACGCGGGGTCAAAGCGGGCTGCTCGCTTTACAGCCTGCGGGCAATGTGCAATGCAAGCGCGCATCCAAGAAGCGCTGCCGGCCCGTCCGCGCGGGCTGCGGCTGGCTGGTTCGGAGCGGAAGGGGGAAAGTCAATGCGCATCGGTTTGCTCGCCGCGGCTGTGCTGCTGTCGCTCTGCTCATGGCAGGTCTCGGCGCAGGTCGGCGTCGCAGATCTCCAGGATTTCAACCTGAAGAATGGGCAGGATCTGGCGGACCTGTGCAACGCCGCACCCGGCGACGCGATTTACGCGGAGGCCAAGCAGTTCTGCTACGGCTTCCTGAGCGGCGTCGTGCATTTCCATGACGCGCTGGCGTCCGGGCCGAGGTTCGGTCGGATCGTCTGCCCCGAGGGCAAGGTCACGCGTGACGATGGCGTGGCGATTTTCGTGGCGTGGGCGAAGGCTCACCCGGACGAGGCAAGCACGATGAATCCGGCCGAAGCCCTGGTCAAGGCGGCGGTGGAAAAGTGGGGACGCTGTCAGCAGAAGAGCTAGCGGTCACGGCGCGGCCCAATCGCAGCGAGACAGGAGAGGACTGATGCGCAGACTGATGTTGCCGGTGGCCCTGGTTGCCGCGCTGAGCGTGAGCGCGTGCCAGAGCACGGACGCCGATACCACGATGCGGACCGCGGGCGGAGCCGGGATCGGCGCCGCGGGCGGCGCGATCATCGGCGCCTTCACCGGCTCGCCGGGAACCGGCGCGGCAGTGGGCGCGGCGCTGGGCGGCGCGAGCGGCTTCCTGTACGATCAGTACGGCAGGAGCAGCTACGCGAGGTAACCGGGCCGCCGCGGTCGACGCTCGGCCTGGACGGTCGCGGATGCTCCCGGCGCCATGAGACCTAGCGGGAGGAACGTGCGCAGTACCGCACGAGGCCGTCTGTGCCGGTCTCGCGCTCGAGCGTGCCCTGCTCGACCAGATAATTCAGGTGCGCCAGGCTTTCGCCGAGCGCGAACTGCAGCTGATGCAGGTCGAGCGCCCGGTCGAACAGCCGCGGCATCACCTCGGCGAGCGTCAACGGCGTCGCGCAAGCCTCGAGCGCGCGCTCGAGGCGCTCGCGGTGGTGACCGATCAGCTGATCGATCCGCTCGTGCAGGCCGCGAAACGGCGGGCCGTGGGAGGGCAGCACCAGACAGTTCTCGGGCAGCTGCCTGAAGCTCGCCAGCGAATCGAGAAACTCGGCGAGGGGGTTGGCTTCCGGCTCCGACGGCCAGACGCTGACGTTCGGCGAGATCTTCGGCAGCACCTGGTCGCCGGCGATCAGCAGGTTGTGCTCCGCGTTGAACAGGCAGAGCATCTCGGGGGCGTGACCGCGGGCGACGAGCACCCGCCACTCCGCGTCGGCAGACCGCAGCCGGTCGCCCTCCTGCACGCGGCAGAACGACGCCGGCGGGGGCGCCACGCGGCGCCGGTACAGATTGCCGCGCGCGGCGCGCTCCTCGATCAGAGCCTCATCCAAGCCGGCGCGGCGGTCGAAGCGACGCCCTGCCGCGACCCACTCCTCGCTGGTGTCCTGCGCCAGCAAACGAGCGTTCAGCCACTCGGTCCGGCTGGTCCAGAGCTCGGCCCCGGACTCGGCGCAGAGCCAGCCGGCGAGGCCCATGTGGTCCGGATGATAATGTGTGGCGATGACCCGCGTGATCGACCGGCCCGCGAGCAGGCCGTGGCGCAACTCACGCCAGCGCTCGAGCGTCGGCTCGTCGGCCAGGCCGGTATCGATCACGGTCCAGCCGCCGTCCTCCTGGACGAGCCAGATGTGGACATGGTTGAGGGCGAACGGCAGGGCGAAGCGCACCCCGAACAACCCCGGCACGATCGGACATGGCTCGCCCCGGCGCAGGGCCGGGTATTCATAAGAGATGTTGGCCGGACCGGATTTCGCCGACAGGGCTACGCCCTCCGTTGTGCGTTGCAGCATGACGTAACGAACCTAATCGGGCCTTACCGGACCGGCAAGCCTGCCTGTGGCGGTAGCACTGCGTGGCCAGAACACTTGCGTGTTGAGTTCTGTTTTCCAACCCTCGCTTGAGCGCCGCGTCGTGTAGCAGACGACTATGGCGGATTGACCCCTTGCGCCTGAAGCATACCCTCGGCTCTGACCGACAGGGGAGGCTACACCGGCGACGGCGACGTGAGGGCGGTCGGTTCTGACTGGGTGGCCGCGATCATCTCGCCGCCGGCCTCCCGGCCCCGCGGGGGCATACCGTTTTGTGTCGCGGTGGCGGGAACATCCGCGATCAAACCGCGTTGTGCTTTGATAGGGGCCACTTTGTCCCCGCAAAGATAAGGTGGAGGCTCTTCGTCGTGCAGCAGCGTGACCTCGCCGTCGATTATCGAGGCCTCGAATATCTCGGCTTTGCTACGCCACGTCGGACCCACTGGAATCTGCCATCGACCACGCTGGTGCAACTGGCGCTCTCCCGGGGCGAAGGCATGCGCGTGGCGGAAGGGGCGCTGCGCACCACCACCGGCCCGCATACCGGGCGCTCCCCCAACGACCGCTTCATCGTCGACGAGCCGGGCGTGCGGGACAGCGTCGACTGGGGTAAGGTCAACCGGCCGATCGAGCCGGGGCCCGCGCGCCGCCTGTGGACCAAAGCGCGCGCGCACGCGGCGCGCCGCGAGCTGTTCGTCCAGGATCTGCACGTCGGCGCCGACCCGGAGCACCAGCGCCGGGTGCGGGTGGTCACCGAGACCGCGTGGCACGCCCTGTTCGCGCGCAACATGTTCCGTGAGCCGCCGGCTGAGGAGCTCGATCGGTTCCTCCCCGATTTCACCGTGTTGCAGCTGCCCAGCCTCGAGGCCGATCCGGCGAGCGACGGCACCCGCTCCAATGTGGCGATCGTGCTCGATTTCGCGGCCCGCACGGTCCTGATCTGCGGCACGCGCTACGCCGGGGAGATCAAGAAATCGATGTTCACCGTGCTCAATCACCTCCTGCCCGCCGAAGGCGTGTTCCCGATGCACTGCTCGGCGAACATGGGCAGGAGCGGTGACGTCGCCCTGTTCTTCGGCCTGTCCGGCACGGGCAAGACCACGCTGTCGGCGGATGCCACGCGCACCCTGATCGGCGACGACGAGCACGGCTGGAGCGCACGCGGCGTGTTCAATTTCGAGGGCGGCTGCTACGCCAAGGTGATCCGCCTCTCGCCCGAAGACGAGCCCGAGATCTACGCCGCCTCGACCCGCTTTGGCGCGATCCTCGAGAACGTGGCGGTCGATCCGCTGACCGGCGCAATCGATCTGGACGACGACAGCCTGACCGAGAACACCCGCTCCTCGTATCCGTTGCATTTCATCCCGAATGCCAGCGAGAGCGGACACGGCGGCCATCCCGCGCACATCGTGATGCTGACCGCCGACGCGTTCGGCGTGCTGCCGCCGATCAGCCGGCTGTCGCCCGAGCAGGCGATGTATCATTTCCTCTCGGGCTACACGGCGCGGGTTGCCGGCACCGAGCAGGGGGTCAAGGAGCCGCAGGCGACCTTTTCGACCTGTTTCGGCGCGCCGTTCATGCCGCGTCGGCCGACAGTATACGCCGAGATGCTGCGCGACTTTCTGGGCCGCCACCAGGTCGACTGCTGGCTGGTCAACACCGGCTGGAGCGGCGGACCTTACGGCACGGGCGAGCGGATCAGCCTGCGCCATACCCGGGCGATCCTGCATGCCGCGCTGGGTGGCGCGCTCGCCCAAGTGCCATTGCAACGCCATCCCGAGTTCGGCCTGATGATCCCGGAGGCCTGTCCGGAAGTGCCGAGCGCGCTGCTCGATCCGCGGGCGACCTGGAGCGATCCGCAAGCCTACGACCGGATGGCGCGCGACGTCGCCAGACGCTTCGAGGACAACTTCGCGCGCTTTGCCCCCCATGTCGGGGCCGACGTCAAGGCCGCCGGCATTCACGCGATGGCATAGGCAGTCGAGGAGGTCACCGACCTCAATTGCCTTGCTAAGCTAGCCCTGCAAACCGACAATGCCCCTTTGACGGGCTTTGTCGGCCTAGACAGTGCCTCAGCTGGCTGCAACTTCCGGCGTCAAGCGTAAGCTCGCGGCCATTCTCAGTGCCGACGTGAAGGGCTACAGCCGCCTCATGGCGGCCGATGAGGAAGGCACGCTCCGCACCCTGAACGCCTATCGGCAGGAGATGGACGCGCTGGTCGCCGGCCGCGACGGCCGGATCGTGGGTAGCGCCGGGGACAGCGTACTGGCCGAGTTTCCGAGCGCCGTCGAAGCGGCGCGATGTGCGGTCGAGATCCAGGAGGAACTTGCTGCCCGCAACGCCGAGCTGTCTAAGGATCGGCGGCTCGAGTTCCGGATCGGCATCAATCTCGGCGACGTGATGGTCGAGGGCGCTGACCTGTTCGGCGATGGTGTCAATGTCGCCGCGCGCCTGCAGGCGCTGGCCGAGCCCGGCAGCATCTACGTCTCGGGCGGCATCTACGACCAGATCAAGGGCAAGCTGCCGTTCGGCGCCGACTTCCTGGGCGAGCAGACGGTCAAGAACATCGCGGAACCGGTGCGGGTCTATCGTCTGCGTTCCGACCGGGCCACCCTGCGACGCGGCTTGCCCCGGCGGTGGCGCACTTGGTTAACGATTGCTGCCGGAATTTGCCTGCTTGTCGTCGTGGCCGCCGGCACGGCATGGTATCTCGATACGCGGCGCACTTCTGGACCGATTGAACAGGACCAAGCTTCCGCAGTACCCCTGCCGGGCAAGCCCTCGATCGCCGTGCTGCCCTTCGAGAATGTCGGCGACGATGCCCAGCAAGGGTATTTCGCTGACGGCTTGACCGACGATCTGATCACGGAGTTGTCCAAGATCTCCGGCCTGCTCACCATCGCCCGCAATTCCGTCTTCAATTACAAGGACAAGGCCCTCGACATCCGGCAGGTCGCGAAGGACCTTGGTGTACGCTACGTGCTCGAGGGCAGCGTGCGGCGCGCGGGTGAGCAGCTGCGAATCAATGCGCAGCTGATCGACGGCACGACCGGAAGTCATGTCTGGGCGGAGCGCTACGACCGGACGTACGCCGACATCTTCGCCCTCCAGGACGAGGTGATCAGTCAAATCGTCAAGGCACTGTCGGTGCAGCTGACAGAGACCGAACAGAGCCAGGTGGCACGGCTGCCGACCGAGAGCCTGGAAGCGTACGACTACTATTTGCGCGCCGAGCAACTGGCCTATCGCGCGGACGCGGATTCGACGGCTGACGCTCTGGCCGATTACGACAAGGCGATCGCGCTTGATCCGAAATTCGCCGACGCTTATGCGGGCTACGCCAGGGTAGCGACGGACGTGCTGGCCTACGACTTCGCTAACACGCTGCCGGCTGCCGTCGCCCGTAAACGTGCCTATGAGGCGGCCGGCCGGGCGCTGGCGCTCAACCCGCAGCTCTCGCTCGGCTACTCGGTGCTGGGCTTGCTGCAGATGCTGGACGGCCAGCACGAGCAGGGGGTCGCATCGGCGCGCAAGGCGGTTGCTCTGAGCTCCAACAGCGCCGAAGCCTACCTCAACCTCGCGGTCGTGCTGATCTATGCTGGTCTGCACGAGGACGCGCTTCCGGCGATGGAGGCGGTGCTGCGACTGAACCCGAAGCCGGGCCGTCAGGTCCACGAGTATCAGGCCTTCGTGCTATACATGAACCATCGCTATGCCGACGCGCTCGCGGCGCTCGGCAAGGGACAGGACGGGGCCATGGGCAACCTCGGCCTGGAAACGCTCGCCGGGGCCAACGCACGCCTGGGGCGAATGGACGAGGCCAGAGCTGCGATCAAGACCTTGCTCCAGCATCAACCCGACATGTGCATCGAATGGGTCCGCGTCACCTTCGCCCATCATGCTCGAGAGCAGGATTTGAATGACCGGTTGGAGGCGCTGCGGCTGGCGGGGTTATATGAGTGGCCCTATGGCGTCGAGGGCGATCCCGCGCACCAGCTGAAGGGCGAGGCGATCGATGCCTCGACCTTTGGGCGCACCTGGGCTGGCGAGCGCGTCGGCTTCGGGCCATTCATGCAGTATGTCGAAACCGACGGCACCTTCATCGAGCGTGGGCCGAACATGCAGGTCACGGGCGCGGCTTCCCGCCGGGGCGATCTGTTATGCCTGACCTTTCCGGCTCTCAGCCTTGGACGTCCGCTGTGCGGGCCGATCTACCGCAACCCCGCGGGCAGCCCGGACCATCAGGACGAGTACACGTACCTGAACGCGTACGAGGCCAAACGGTTTTCAATCGCTCAATAACGCCGTCGTGAAGCACGCGGCGAGCCGGTGGTTATCGCGCGGCGAGCTTGGCCTCGATCGCGGGCCAGTTGGCGTCAGCCTTCGCCACCACGGCCGCGGGATTCGCATCCCAGTCTTGCTCCAGCCCGGCTTTACCGAAGAACAGATAAAGCTTCCCATCGACGATGCGCCAAGCCTCAGGATCGACGTTGACCGACCTCTCATTGTTGGCCACGCCCAAGGCGCATAAGCCACCGTATTGCGGCGCGTACCGGATCGGGGTGGCGGCGAAGGCCTGCTTGTGCTCGGCGTTGGCGAACTGCCAGGTGGCGCCGAGCCAATCGTAGGCGAATTGCTCCGACCCCTTCACCGCCCGGCCGTCAGTGAAATAGGCAACCGGATCGTAGCCCTTGATGGCCACGGTCCCGAAGTAGCCCGTATCGACGGTGCTGCCCGCCCACGCCGAGCTGGCGCCTAGGAGGGTTAGGACGGCAAGAGACAGCGTCCGCTGCCAGATCACGTGCATGCCCATCTCAGAACCTCCATTCCGACCCGCGGGTTCGGTCAACTGCCCGCCGCGACGCATATGCTGTGCACGGCTTTGCTCGTCACGTCCGCGGCCTGACACTCGGCGCCGCTCCGCTTGAGCAGCACCATCACGTCCGTCAGCTCCTTTATCGTTGCCCGGGTCAGCGGCGTGTAGCCGTGGGCCTCCTTGGCGTCGACCAGGGCGCCGCGCGCAATCAGGAGTTTGACCATGTCGGCGTGATCTTCTTCGGCCGCCGCGTGAAGAGGGGTGACCAGGAGCTCACTCTTGGCGTTCACGTCGGCTCCGTGATCGATCAGGAGGTCGGCGATCCCAGCGTCGCCGGCATAGGCCGCGGCGTGCAAGGGCGTAAAGCCGCCCCCATTCCGCCCGCCGATCGCGGCACCTTTCTCGACAAGAAGTTCGGCGATCGCATCGTTGCCGGCCAGGATCGCGAGAATCAGTGGCGTCTCGCCTGTGTCGCCCTGCGCGTCGATTGCCGCCCCTTCGTCGATCAGCGCGCGCACCTTCTCGAGATCACCCGACCGCGCGGCTTCGTGCAGTGGTCCCGCGAACGCGCTGCCGGCAAAAAACATGAATAGGACCAGGGCCATCTGAATCATTTTCGTCCCCTTACATCGTTTGAGGCTACGCCACTCGAACGCTCCTCACAAGCGCTTTCGCCCGTCTTCACCGCGGGCGTCGGGTTTCGCGATTTCGGTCTCCATTGCAGCGAGGGGTTTAAAGCACAGCAGCTCTAGTAGTGAGGTGGCGGGTCCGCTGATCGCCAGTCGTGGGCAAGTCGCATAGAACAGCGAGACTGCGCGCCTTGCGTCCAGATCCATAGGGGCGTAAGTTTTTAGCTGTCACCATTCGAAACGCCGGGGTATTTCCCGGCGGGAGGTAACAATGAAGTCGTTTGGACTCGATAGCACTTGTTCTGTTGCTGTCTGCGCCTCTGGTAACGAATGCACCCTCCATCGCTCGTTCGGCGGATCTCCCGGATACCCTCGCGGCCGGTTCTCCTCGGTTTTGCGCGAGACCGGCCCTGGTGTGTCAGCTCTGTGATTTCGGTGTCGGTCGCCCAAATAGCTGTCTTGAGAGACATACATCCGAAACGCCAGCAGGAATGTCGCGAGGGTCCCCCGATCAGGGCAAACCACCAGCCCTCGAGAACGAAAACGAACCACGCCGCCACGCAAATTGCGACGACGCCGGTGATGAAAGGCACATGCCGATTGCCCATCTCTCGCCCTCGCAGCCTAGGGTTCTATCTCGTCTCGGCTTGGCAGTGCCACGAATCCTCGACCAGTGAGGTTACCGCCGTCCGTCTAGCAAGAGTTGCATCTATGTGGTCGAAACCAACTAAAAATTACATCGGTGCTCGCTCCCTAGCTCACCGCCTCCTGGTCCTGCGAGACAGCGGCGGGTACCTGATCCCCCCGCGGCGGCGGATTGCCACCCTGACATGCGAAGGATGCTAAAGCGTTAAGGGTAAAGGACGGTTAATGCTGCGCCGGCGGTTGCGCGCGCGGGCGCGCTGTCCGCCGTCTAGCGTCGCATGGACAATATTCCTAGAACCGGCTAGACTGAGCGCTTCGCCGAGCCGCCCGTCCGGGCGCCTCATCTCCTCTCCAGTCGACCGTCACCTACAGCTAACGAACCTCTGCCATGTTCAGTGTGGGCACCGGCTCGCGCGCGGCCGTGAACATCAGCAGTGCGCGTGCCGAAGCGAGCGGTAAGAACGGCGCCAGTCCGCGCGGGCCAAAGACCGAGGAGGGCAGGGACAGGTGCGCGCAGAAGACACTGAAGCAAGGCATGCGTGGGCGGAAGTTTGTGGTCCTGCGGGGACGAGGCGTCTGAGCCGACGGCCCCGTTGACCGGCGCGCCTCCGGCGAGCATCGTCACCGGTGCAGATCAGGTCCCGCGCGCGAGTCTCTGGGAGATGGTAAGCCGAGCGGTCGAGCGCGTGATGGCTGCCAGGAGCGCGAGGTCGCTCGGGAACGATCACAACGGTCGGGGAGGCGAACGATGAACCGGACGACAAGCACGATACTCGCGGGGTTGATTGCGGTGCTCGCGCTGGCCGGCTGTGCGACGCCGGTCGAGCATGGCACGGCGATGACGCCGCCGGAAATCTCGTCCGATCTGGTCGGCAAGGCCTGGTCGGGCAAGCTGTACAACGGCAGCCCCACGACATGGGTGCTGAATTCCGATGGCACCGCCAGGATCGAGGGCGGGTTGAACGACACCGGCCATTGGCG